>CAZHLB010000617.1:0-4532 GCA_964533005.1 uncultured Saprospiraceae bacterium | reverse complement strand
CATGCTTCGCCAAAATATTCCTGCCTGGCAATGAATGTCCAGCACCGGTCTTCCCGAAGAAATGTGCCAAATAAATTGGTCGAAAAATCACGCAAGTGCTCGGTTTGCAAAACCACGTAATCCAGTTTCAACATGCCCGTTTCAGGGTCGGTCAAGTCCTCGTCTGGCGTGTGCCGGAGCAAATATTGCTCGCAAAGCCAGGCGTCAGTGCGGATAAAGTGGTAATTGTTCTGCGGCAGCAAATGAGCAGGATATGGCATCGATGGCGTTTTGCGTGGGTTTAATTTTGCTGAGTCAGGCGCAACATGGCATCCAAAAAAGCCTGAATGCTGTGGTCGAACTTGCCACTGTAAGCGAAGACGAGATTTTTATGGGCAGAAATATTGACGTTGTGCTGAACTGGCTCCTGCGCTTCAGGCTCGAAAAACAATTCGTGGTAGGCGTTGACTTGGTCATTATAGCGCAGGGTAAAAAAAACGGAAGCATCGTCGGTGAGGTCAACGGTTATTTTTTGCGGGAAAGTCAACAGGCAGAATTCAGCCGCACATTTTGAATACGCATTGACGATATCCATTTCAATGCCGGAAAAAGCGGCAGCGTGGGCAGGTTGCTTTTGCCAGAATATCTCGCCCAGCCTTATCAATCGCTCTGAAACGTGCTGTTTGATTCTATCCCAAACAAAATCGGCGGCAAGTTGCTTGCGCACCATTTCCTTGTACAAATCGGAATTGTATAGGGACAATTCTTCTTTCCCCCGGCGGTCTTTGGCAAGCGGCGATTGAAAAACCGACGCTGTCCCGGTTTGAAAATAAGCCGGATGAAAGTCTGTGGCTAATGCAGTCATGACTTGCGTTTTTATGAAAATTCAGGTTGTAGCGAGTGAATAAATGCTGGGTTCAATATGCCGAAAAACATTTTTTTCTCAATGTCATGCAAGCGGTTGGTAGTTTCTGAGAGCCTTTTCAAATTTGAAACAGGCTCATCCCGGAACGGTTGAAAAACCACAATATCCACCAGGGAAAAGCTCGTCAGGTCGGACGCCGGAATTTCCTTCTTTTCCATTTGGTCTGCCAGTGTCAGCAACACCGAACAATTCTCGTAGCTTATCTCGGTGCGATAAGTCGTGTTGTGTCCCTTCCCAAACGGCAATGCCAGCGCCGGTGCGCTCTGCAATACTTCAAAAATGCTCATGCCTGGATATTCGCTGATGTATCGGATGCCTATTCGGACAACAGCTTTGAAACACCCCGAAACCAACAACCGCTCCATCACTTCAAAAACGCACCCCGACATTTCCGTCCAACCGGGGTAACCTTGAATAATGTTGAACAAGATAGACTGCTCGCTCAGTTGAATCTTCACGCAACCGTCCGTCAAATGCAAGCCGCTCATTTCAATTCTCAAAGGCTCTTCCCGCCCGAGTTGCCAGGCGTTTAGCTGACGAGGCATAATTTTAAACTTGTCTTGTAGTATTTGATAAACTTGACCGGCGATAATTTCCTGCGGAATGTCGCTCAGGTAGTGGAATTCCACCATAGCGTCTTTGAGATTGTCCGGCGTTATTTTAGCTGGCAGTTTTTCCATGACTGGCTTTTGCTGCAAATTAAGCTGGCAAGGCGGCAAATGTAAACACCCGTTCAACTTTTGCGCAAGTTTATATGGAGTCGCCTTGCCGAAGGCTAGTCATTTCAACACGTCAAACACCCTCGAATACTTCAAAATAAAGCTCCGGTTCCGTGCCCCGTCCGGGTCACGCATTTCATTGTAAACCACGAACAGCCCCGTGTTCGCCGCCTGCAACCAGCCCAGGCGCAGGTTCGCCGACCAAAGCTCCGACACGCTGTTGTACTGCACCAAACTCTGAACGTACAGCCTCGGCGTGAACGAATACGAGAGCCGGTTGCGGAAAATATTCGTGTTGAATTTGCCGCCCGGCAAGTCCACATCGTTGCGGTCGAGGCTGAAAACGGCGTTGAATTTATCGCCCAGCCGCACCCCCAGCGACAGCGAATTGCTCGCCCGGTCGCCGCCAAAAAACCCGCCCAACGTGTGCCGGGTGCTCACCCAAACCGGCTTGCTCATGTTGGTGAAAAACACAATCAGCGTCTCCCAATGATGGTACGTGCCCACAGGAACGGTCACACCTTTGCTGATTTCAAAAGGCTCGAAAACGCCCTCAGTGGTGCGGTTGATGCCGGTGTGAATTTCCGTCCCGCTCTGAAATTCCCAGTGATTGTCAATGTGCAGGAAGCCCGTTTCCTGCCTGCCGTCGAAGTCCCAGTAGCCCCGGTACGAGACGTGCGGGCGGATTTCGAGCAAGCCCCACTTGCCGTCCATCCGAATCCTCTTGAGCACTAAACCTTCCGGTTTGCGAAAGCCGCTGCGTTGCAAAAAACCCACCTCCGGGTTGAAATCTTCGCCCACCTGCGAGTAGGCAAAGTCGAGAATCAAGCCGTCCCATTCGTACTGGCTACGGAATTTGAAGGCAGTTTCATTGCCCGGCAAGTCGGCGTCGCCCGCCGTTTTTGCGAGGAAGCCGGAAAGCTGCGCCTTGTTGCCGATGCCAAATTTGCCGTCGGCGGCGAAGGTGCGGTTGAAGTCGTCGCCAGTCGAGAGGTCGCCGAAGCCCTGGCGGTTGACGAACATTGCGCCGACGGCGCTTCGCTTCGCAAATTCATGGTTCACCCTGGCGACCGTGAAATTGTTCGCTGGCACTTCCGCCGCCTCCACGTCATCGGTGAACAGGCTCAACAAGCCCACATTCGTGCGGCTGATTTTGCCGGAAAGCCTTGCCCCGCCTATGATTGGCACCAATCCGCCGCCCTCGCCGATGCCAATTCTGCGACTAAAAAACAAGTCCACCTCGCCGGGGCTGCCCACGCTGAACAAGCCTGCATTTTCCAAAAAGAAGGGTCGTTTTTCCGGGAAAAAGAGGTTGAAACGGTCGAGGTTCACCTGTTGCTCGTCCACTTCCACCTGGGCGAAATCGGTGTTGTAAGTCAGGTCGAGCGTCAGGCTGGGCGTGATGCTGTACTTCACGTCGCCGCCAAATTCAGGCTTGAACTCGGTCTCGGCATCCGGCTCCTCGTAGTTTTTCGACACCTGACCGAGCACGTAGGGAATGATTTTCAGGTTGCCGGGGCTACTCAAATTCAACCCGGTAAGTTCGCCTGCGAGCGAAAGCCGTTTCAAATCGAACTCGATGGGAATGGGCGACCAGTAAGCTATCTCATTGGTTTTGCGGATGTTGCGACGAAAATTAACGCCCCAGGTCTGGTTGTCGCCGGAGCGAAAACGCAGGGTGCGCAACGGGATGGCAAATTCTGCGCTCCAGCCGAAATCGCCCGTTTTGGTTTTCACCGTCCACGAAGCGTCCCAGTTCAGGTTGAAGCCGCCGATGACGCCGCCTTGCTGCCTGACGTTGCCAAAATTGCCCTGCCCCTCGTTGTCCACCTGTGCGTCGTACTCGATGCCGATGGGATTGGTGCCGAAAACGAAGCCATTTTGCCCGTCGTGGTAGGTGTCGAGGATGAAAAGGAAGGCGTCGGTGCTTTCCAAATCCGCATCCCGACGGCTGTCGGAGACGACCAACCGCTCCGGCTCTGCGTCGTGGCAAACTACGGAGAGGTAAAAAGTGGAAGCAGTGTAGCCGATGCGGATTTCAGTTTTTTCGCTGGCGGGTTGCCCTGAATTTGGCTGATTTTGCGTCAGCTCGGCAAGCGGCACGACTGGTTGCCAGGCAGGGTCGGATAACACCTCGCCGTCCACGACAGGCTCGGTGGAAAGAACTGCTGCCTACGCTGCCGGGCGGTCGCCGGAGGCAGAAGGCAGGGGAACCGGTTGCGCCCAAAACAAAGCGGGCAGGCAAAGCAGGATGGAAAAAACGAGTGCTTGTTTTTGAAAATGGCGGTTCATCGTTGCAGTGGTTTTGATGAAAAAAGAGGCAGCGAAGTTGGAAGTTTTGAAGAATTTGGAGCCGCATTAGTAATGCTCAAAATAAGGTCATGATTTACGTTTACTAAACTTTCAAAGTTTAGTAAACGTAGGCTCTAATCTTTGTCAAATGAAATTCTGGAGCCGAACCGAACTGCACCTCACCGTCTGCCACCGCAGACCCGACCGCTCCTTCTTTTACAAAGGCAAACAATTCCCGCTCTGCGCCCGCTGCACCGGCACGGTGCTGGGATTTCTGACCTTGCCGCTGTTCGGCTTTCAGGCAGTAAAATTGACCTTGCTTCAAGTTGGATTGCTGCTGCTGCCTGCCTGGATTGATGGGATGACGCAGGCGCTCGGCTGGCGGGAAAGCAATAATTGGCTGCGCTTGCTCACCGGTTTGCTGCTTGGCGTAGCGCAGATGGGGCTGGTCGCAATCACGGGCGACTTTTTGCTGGAAAAACTCGGATTCATTCGTCAATAACCTTGAAGGAAAAAGTAAAAAGGGAAAAGTAAAAAGTGGGGCAAGCTGCTGATTTTCAGTGCCCTCCACTTTTGCCTTTTACCTTTTTACTTTTTACTTCTAAAAAACGGAAGCC
>CAZHLB010000616.1:0-4557 GCA_964533005.1 uncultured Saprospiraceae bacterium | reverse complement strand
TCGCTAAGTCATACTTAGCGACCTTAGCTCCTTTGCGCCCTTTGCGGGAAACACGTCTTACCTTCGCCGCATGAAAAAATCTCGCAGCGACAAACCCGTGCGCTCCGCACGAAAAAGCGCCTCCGCCGATGGAAAAGCGTCTCACCCGTTTGAAAAATTCACCCAAAAAAAAGCAAGCGCCAAGAAGGAAGAGCACAAGCAAGAGCGCCGAAGCAAAAAATCGGAAGAGCCAGAGCGCCGGGGCAAAAAATCTGCCGCCGAGCCGGAACGACCAAGCGCCGACCGACGCAGAAAAACTTCCGAAGCGCCTGAATTTCAAAGAGAAACTCGTCGCCGCAGCTCAGGCGCAGCATACGAACGCCCCACCGCTGCCAACCGCCGACCTGCCGCAGAATCCGAACGACCAGGCACAGACCGTCGCAGAAAATCTACTGAAGCACCTGGTTTTCAAGGAGATACCCGCCGTCGCAGCGCTTCTTCAGCAACCGAACGACCCACCACCGGCCGTCGGCGAAGTCCTTCTACTGAAACCGAGCGACCGAGCGCAGACCGGCGCAGGAAAACTGCCGAAGCGCCTGAATCTCAAAGAGATACTCGCCGTCGCAGTTCTTCGCCAACGGAGCGGCCCGCTGCTAATCGCCGCCGGGGTGCTGGTTCTGAAACCGAACGACCGGGCGCAGACCGCCGCCGAAAAACTGCCGAATCGCCTGATTTTCAAAGAGAAACCCGCCGTCGCAGCCCTTCCTCAGAATCTGAGCGCCCGACAACTGACCGGCGCAAAAAAACTTCCGAAAAGCTGGAGCCTCAACGCGATCCCCGCCGAAAATTTGCCGCAGAGCCTGATGGCAAATCGCCTCGCAGGGAAAGAATTTCCGCCAAAAAACCACCTGTCCCGGAGGAGCCGATGCGCCTCAATAAGTACATCGCTCACTGCGGCATCGCCGCTCGCAGGCAGGCGGCGGAATTGGTCAAAAAAGGTTTCGTCACCGTCAACGACGAGGTGGAACAAAACCCAAGCTACCCCGTCCAGCCCACTGACCAGGTCAAATTCAAAGGCAAACTGGTCAAGCTGGAGGAGAACAAAGTCTATATTCTGATGAACAAGCCGAGGGATGTCATCACCACTGCCAGCGACGAAAAAGGCAGAAAAACCGTGCTTGACCTCATCGGTTCGAGGGTCAAAGAGCGCATTTTCCCGGTGGGCAGGCTCGACCGAAACACGACCGGGCTGCTGCTGCTGACCAACGACGGCGACCTGGCGAAAAAACTCTCGCACCCCAGCCACCGGGTCGCCAAAGTTTATTACGTCCAGCTCGACAAGTCGTTGGCAAAGCCTGACCTGGAGCGCATTCAAAAAGGCATCGAACTGGAAGATGGCATCGCCGAAGTGGATGGCATTGATTACGTGGGCGAGACTAAAGCGGAGGTGGGCGTCGAGTTGCATGTGGGTAAAAACCGCATCGTGCGGCGCATCTTCGAGCACTTGGGCTACGAGGTTTTGAAATTAGACAGGACGTACTACGCTGGCTTGTGGAAGAAGGATTTGGGCAGGGGAGAGTTTCGGCATTTGACTGAGCAGGAGGTGATTATGTTGAAGCATTTCAAGTAAACACTTTTTTGAAAACAAAAGCCGCACCTTTCCTTTTCTCATGAAGTGCCTTATTTTGCCTGAAAATTCAAACAAATGGAAGTTCTGAAAAGAAAGCTGACCTACCCGGAGTTCCGGAAACTGGAGTTCGACGACAACGATACTTCCTGGTATGAATTAATCAATGGCGAACTCGTGAAAAAACAATCACCAACTTTTGACCACCAGCGCTTGTCCAAGGCAATCTTCAGACGGTTGGACGCATATTCGTTTTCGACCGACAAGGGAGAGGCATTTTACGCTCCGTTGGATGTCGTCCTGGACGACGGCAACAGCTATATTCCAGACCTGTTTTTCATCAAAAAAGAACGCTCGTTTATTATGAATGAAAAAGAGCGCCTCGTCATGGGAGCGCCCGACCTGGTAGTTGAAATCCTTTCGAAATCAACTGCCGGACTTGATAAAGGCACGAAAAAGGAGAACTATGAAAAATATGGCGTGCGTGAATATTGGCTGGTTGACCCTTTGAAAAAATTCATCGAGGTATATGCCCTGGTCAATGAACGTTACAAACTGGTCTGCTACCTGGAAGAGACAGGTGTTCTCAAATCCACTGTTTTGGAAGACTTTGAAATGGACATGGAAAAGGTTTTTGCCGAGGCAAAACTTTGAGGTTTGCCAACTTACATCTCATGAATTTCCCAATAATTCTGGCTCTCGATTTCCCCTAAAATAGCGAGGTAATTCTGATACCGCAGCTCGCTGATTTCCCCTTCCTCAATCGCTTCCTTCACGGCGCAACCTGGCTCGGTTCGGTGCAAACATTGCCCCCGAAACTTGCATTCGGGCGATTTTTCAAAAAACTCCCGGAAGTTATGCGCCACATCCAACGGACTCAAGTTGTTGAATGCCAGCATTTTGATACCTGGCGTGTCAATGATGTAGCCGCCAAAATCGAGCGGGAACATCTCGGCGAAGGTCGTCGTGTGGGTGCCCTTGCCAGAGTAGTCGGAGATGTCGCCGGTGCGCAATTCGAGGTGCGGTTGAATGGCATTGACCAACGTGGATTTGCCGACGCCGGACTGCCCGGCAACGAGGGTGGTTTTGTCTTTCAAATAATCCCGCACCTCTTGTAAACCTTGCCCGGTGATGGCGGAGACGAGCAGCAGCTTGTAGCCAATTGGTTCGTAAATCCCTTGCAGCCCACCAAAAAGTTCGAGTTCTTCCTCGCCGTAGAGGTCGGCTTTGTTGAATACGATGCAGGTGGGAATGTTGTACGGCTCGGTCATGAGCAGGAAGCGGTCGATGAAGCCGATTTTCAGGTTTGGATTGACGATGGTGGTGATGAGCAGCGCCTGGTCTACGTTGCTGGCTAACAAGTGCAGGTCTCGCTTGCGGCGGGGAGATTGACGGATGACGTAGTTGGTGCGGGGGAGAATTTCTTTGATGATGCCTTTCCCGTCAGCTTCGGGCGCCACTTTTACGTGGTCGCCGACGGCAACGGGGTTAGTAATGGGCTGCCCGTTCAGGCGAAATTTGCCGATGATGCGGCATTCGAGGACTTTGCCGTCGGGCAGTCTGACTTGGTACCAACTTCCCGTAGATTTTATTACTGTTCCTGTTTGCATTTTCCCGCTAACCTAAAATGAAGGCTCGGCGTTCCGGCTGGGCAAAAGAAAAGGTGTCACCTTTAGGCTGCATGGTAAAACGGCAACTTCACCACCTTCGCAGCCAACCGTTTTCCGCCGGCAACAACTTGAATGTCAGAGCCTTCCGCCGCAAATCCTGCCGCCACGTAGCCCATCCCAATTGACTTGTCGAGAGAAGGCGACGACGTGCCGGAGGTGATTTCGCCAATCACATTCCCCGCCAAATCTTCAATTGGATAACCATGCCTCGGCACCCGCCGGTCGAGCACTTCAATGCCAACCAGCTTGCGGGTGACGCCTTCCGCTTTTTGCTTTTTGAAAATGCCGGAGGAATGAAACTCGCCCTTGTTCAGCTTGGTAATCCAGCCCAAACCAGCCTCCAGCGGCGAAGTCGTGTCGTCGATGTCGTTGCCGTAGAGGGCGAAACCCATTTCCAAACGCAGGGTATCCCGTGCGCCTAAGCCGATGGGCTGGATGCCAAAATTTTTGCCCGCCTCGAAAATGGCGTCCCAAAGCGGCTCGATTTGCTCGTTGCGAGCGTAAATTTCAAAGCCGCCGCTGCCCGTGTAACCCGTCGCCGAGACGAGAATATTGTCGAAACCGGCAAAGCGACCTTTCTGAAAAGTATAGTATTTCATGCTGCTCAAATCCATGTCCGTCAAGGATTGCAGCGCCTCGTTGGCGTTGGGCCCCTGCACCGCCAGCAGCCCAGTCTCGTCGGAAATGTTGATGAGTTTGGCATCGAAGCCGTTGTGCTGGCTTATCCAATTCCAGTCCTTTTCCATGTTGGAGGCATTGACGACGAGCATGAAAACAGGCTCGTTTTCGCTCTCCATATTTTCCGGCAGGCGATAGACCAGCAAGTCGTCCACGATGCCGCCGGTGTGGTTGGGCAGGCAGGAATATTGGGCGTCGCCGGGCTCCAATTTCGAGGCGTCGTTGCTGGTGACGAGTTGAATCAGGTCGAGTGCCTGCTTGCCTCGCACAATGAATTCGCCCATGTGCGACACGTCGAAAACACCGACATTTTTGCGAACGCACTGATGCTCTTCCCGAATCCCGGCGTAGGAAATCGGCATGTTGTAACCTGCAAACTCAGCCATTTTTGCGCCGAGCGAGAGGTGCTTTTGCGTGAGTGGAGTGGATTTCATTAAATTAGTTTTGATTGTTTGTCGTCGGACTTAAAGTTCTATCCAACTTGACCCGACTTAAAGTTCTATCCAAGCTTGCCGACATAAAGATTTGGACAAGTTCATTGACATTTGTACACTACCCTACAACAGAAAATCAAACATCATAAAGTATTGAAAACCAATTAAG
>CAZHLB010000615.1:0-4572 GCA_964533005.1 uncultured Saprospiraceae bacterium | reverse complement strand
ATCTGCCATTCCATCAAAAATCATGTAATCATTTAATCTGCAATCATTTAATCAAAAGGTAAACCCAGCAGAAGATAATTCCGCCTTGAAAATTCACCGGCTTTTCCACCCTCACATACTCCTGCGGCTGCGGAAATTCCTCGCCGATTCCTTCATACCTGTCCAATATTTCCAAGACTTTTTCCGGTTCGGACAATTTGAAGATGTGCCCGGGCACCTGCGTTTTCGCATTTTCCAAAAAGACAGCGCCGAAGTATTCGCCCAGGTCTAATTTTTCACCGGCCATCGAGCCTTCGCCGAGGAACTCGGCATGGCTGCGCAGGAATTCCGCCATCGGATGTGGCGAGTCATTCATCAAGGAGCCGTAAACAAAGAGGTACATGGTCAGTCTCTAAAAATTAAGGATTATCCCACCTGACTTCGGCGTCCAATTCCCAATTCGCCCGCAACTGTTCCAGCGTCTTTCGCACCACTCGCTCCGGCTGCCGATGCAGGTCGTAGTTGCCAGTCGTCCAGCGTCCGTTGCGGTCGAGGTCTTCGATGATTTCGACCGTGTAGGTCGCAGGCAGCAAGGCAGGAATGGTCGCCTGAAAAGTTTCGACGCCGCTCACCCGGAAAATTTTGACTGGCGGCGAGCCTGTTTTTTCAACTACCTGCACCACGTAAGCAGTGTCGGGGCGAAGGTTCAAGACGTGCAAAGTCAACGTTCCCAAGTCTTTTTGCAAAGCGACGGTGAACTGTCGGCGCACGGTGTCCACATTCGCCAAACCAAAAATCCCGGTGACGCCGCCGGGCAAAATTTCCGCCTCGTATTTCAAACCTTCCTTCCAGGAAAAATCAAGTAGCAAGTTTCGCCTTGACAAAGAATCCAGGCGGATGCTGGGCTGCACGGTGATTTTGGTGCTGTCTTCGAGCAGGCGGATTTTCGAGGCATCGAAACTCGCTAGCGGGTGGCTGAACGAGATGACGTAAGGCTTTTCAAAACTATGCCTCGCCGGGTCAACGGTTTTTGCGGACGAAGCGGTGAGTTTGGCGGTGGTCAAAAAATTTGCCCGCAAGCCGCTTTGCACCCGAATCGTATCGGTCGTCGTGTCTCGCCGGACGTAAACATTCCAGGCGGTGTCAATTGGCAAATCGTACCAAAGACGAATCGTGTCCAACTCTTTTTCCAAAAAAACGGACTGCCCCACGCTGTCGAATTGAACCGCCGCATCGAAAGGCTCCCGGTTAAAAGTCAGCTTGACCAAGCCATAAACTGCTGCCTCTTTGCTTCGCAAAAACAACTGCTTGTCTTCCTGAAACAAGCGCATAACTACTTGCTCCTGAGCGGGTTTTGCCGCAGGCGGCAAAGAATCCGTACGAATGGAATCTGCCAAAACCGTATCAGCCAGCGCCGTGTCCACCTGCATCGGCGGCGGCTGCAAAGTGTCCTGCCCAATCCCCAATCCCAACTCCCCAATCCCCAACGGCTGTTCCAAAAAGGCAACCTTTTCCGCCTCGCTGTCAAAGCGGTAGTTCAAATTTTGGTCGAGCAAGGCAGCGGCTTTGAACTTGCCCCCCTTCATGTTTTCCACCCGGAACGTGCCCTTCTTGTCGCTGCGACCGAAATAAAACGGGCGCTCCTTGCGCAAGGCGCTGTCCGCTTGGTTTTCGTAGAGCAAAAACAGCACGTCCTCGACCGGTTCGCCAGAGTAGGCATCCACGATTTTGCCGCTAACTGACAGGGAATCAATGTATTCGCCGGTGGAAAACACGAACACGATTTCGGCGGGATTGCCCTCGGTGAGGTCTTTGATGGCTTTGCCAAAATTGAGGACGTAAGTGGCGCTGTCCCTCAATTTTTCCCGCTCGTCGAAGACCACCTGCACGGATTTTTTGCGCAGCCGGATGTCCGGTCGGAATTCGAGCGGCGGCGAAATGACCACCTGGTTGAACACGTCGCTCAACTGCACCCACTCGTCGAAGGTCAATTGGATGGTCTGTTTTTGGAAGCGAATCTGTCGGTTGGGCGTGGAGTTGAGCGAATCGAGGCGGGGCGGCTGGGTGTCTTTTGCGCCGCCTTCGATGTTACCGACGTTGGCGCAACTGAGCAGGAAAAGGCAGGCTGTTGCTGCCAGAAAGTAGCGGGGAAAAGAAGCGAGGTTGGAGAAAAAGCTTTTCAAAATCAGTGAATCCAATCTTCAAAAGAAGATGTTCCAAAAGTCGCCTGTTGCTGATTAAATGATTGATGATTACATGATTGTTGATTGTTGATGGAATGGAAGATGGCAGGATGGACGATGTCCCGGGACATCGTCCATCCTGCCATCTTCCATTCCATCAACAATCAACAATCATGTAATCATCAATCATTTAATCAGCAACAGGCGACTTTTGGAACATCTTCTTTTGAAGATTGGATTCACTGATTTTGAAAAGCTTTTTCTCCAACCTCGCTTCTTTTCCCCGCTACTTTCTGGCAGCAACAGCCTGCCTTTTCCTGCTCAGTTGCGCCAACGTCGGTAACATCGAAGGCGGCGCAAAAGACACCCAGCCGCCCCGCCTCGATTCGCTCAACTCCACGCCCAACCGACAGATTCGCTTCCAAAAACAGACCATCCAATTGACCTTCGACGAGTGGGTGCAGTTGAGCGACGTGTTCAACCAGGTGGTCATTTCGCCGCCGCTCGAATTCCGACCGGACATCCGGCTGCGCAAAAAATCCGTGCAGGTGGTCTTCGACGAGCGGGAAAAATTGAGGGACAGCGCCACTTACGTCCTCAATTTTGGCAAAGCCATCAAAGACCTCACCGAGGGCAATCCCGCCGAAATCGTGTTCGTGTTTTCCACCGGCGAATACATTGATTCCCTGTCAGTTAGCGGCAAAATCGTGGATGCCTACTCTGGCGAACCGGTCGAGGACGTGCTGTTTTTGCTCTACGAAAACCAAGCGGACAGCGCCTTGCGCAAGGAGCGCCCGTTTTATTTCGGTCGCAGCGACAAGAAGGGCACGTTCCGGGTGGAAAACATGAAGGGGGGCAAGTTCAAAGCCGCTGCCTTGCTCGACCAAAATTTGAACTACCGCTTTGACAGCGAGGCGGAAAAGGTTGCCTTTTTGGAACAGCCGTTGGGGATTGGGGAGTTGGGATTGGGGATTGGGCAGGACACTTTGCAGCCGCCGCCGATGCAGGTGGACACGGCGCTGGCTGATACGGTTTTGGCAGATTCCATTCGTACGGATTCTTTGCCGCCTGCGGCAAAACCCGCTCAGGAGCAAGTAGTTATGCGCTTGTTTCAGGAAGACAAGCAGTTGTTTTTGCGAAGCAAAGAGGCAGCAGTTTATGGCTTGGTCAAGCTGACTTTTAACCGGGAGCCTTTCGATGCGGCGGTTCAATTCGACAGCGTGGGGCAGTCCGTTTTTTTGGAAAAAGAGTTGGACACGATTCGTCTTTGGTACGATTTGCCAATTGACACCGCCTGGAATGTTTACGTCCGGCGAGACACGACGACCGATACGATTCGGGTGCAAAGCGGCTTGCGGGCAAATTTTTTGACCACCGCCAAACTCACCGCTTCGTCCGCAAAAACCGTTGACCCGGCGAGGCATAGTTTTGAAAAGCCTTACGTCATCTCGTTCAGCCACCCGCTAGCGAGTTTCGATGCCTCGAAAATCCGCCTGCTCGAAGACAGCACCAAAATCACCGTGCAGCCCAGCATCCGCCTGGATTCTTTGTCAAGGCGAAACTTGCTACTTGATTTTTCCTGGAAGGAAGGTTTGAAATACGAGGCGGAAATTTTGCCCGGCGGCGTCACCGGGATTTTTGGTTTGGCGAATGTGGACACCGTGCGCCGACAGTTCACCGTCGCTTTGCAAAAAGACTTGGGAACGTTGACTTTGCACGTCTTGAACCTTCGCCCCGACACTGCTTACGTGGTGCAGGTAGTTGAAAAAACAGGCTCGCCGCCAGTCAAAATTTTCCGGGTGAGCGGCGTCGAAACTTTTCAGGCGACCATTCCTGCCTTGCTGCCTGCGACCTACACGGTCGAAATCATCGAAGACCTCGACCGCAACGGACGCTGGACGACTGGCAACTACGACCTGCATCGGCAGCCGGAGCGAGTGGTGCGAAAGACGCTGGAACAGTTGCGGGCGAATTGGGAATTGGACGCCGAAGTCAGGTGGGATAATCCTTAATTTTTAGAGACTGACCATGTACCTCTTTGTTTACGGCTCCTTGATGAATGACTCGCCACATCCGATGGCGGAATTCCTGCGCAGCCATGCCGAGTTCCTCGGCGAAGGCTCGATGGCCGGTGAAAAATTAGACCTGGGCGAATACTTCGGCGCTGTCTTTTTGGAAAATGCGAAAACGCAGGTGCCCGGGCACATCTTCAAATTGTCCGAACCGGAAAAAGTCTTGGAAATATTGGACAGGTATGAAGGAATCGGCGAGGAATTTCCGCAGCCGCAGGAGTATGTGAGGGTGGAAAAGCCGGTGAATTTTCAAGGCGGAATTATCTTCTGCTGGGTTTACCTTTTGATTAAATGATTGCAGATTAAATGATTACATGATTTTTGATGGAATGGCAGAT
>CAZHLB010000614.1:0-4581 GCA_964533005.1 uncultured Saprospiraceae bacterium | reverse complement strand
TAAAGCAACCTTTCCGAAAGTCTCAAACTTTCGGAAAGGCAGGCTTCCACTCGAGCGTACTGCCTTTCCGAAAGTTTGAGACTTTCGGAAAGGTCGCTGCGAATTTTGCCAAGTTATTCTGCGCACGTTCCTTGGTTGGAAAAGTAAGGCGAATGCACAACTTGAGCGACTCCGGATTTTTCGCCGGGGCAAGGCGCTTCAAACTTGTTTCACTAAAAATTGCTTGCCCATCACGGCAATCGCCAGCCGGAACACGTCGCCGATGCCCTGCGCCGCCAACTGTGTGTCATATTTTTTCTGCTGCATTTGCGCTTCGGCGGCGGCAATGGCGCTTTGCAGGGTTTCGCCCGCTTCGGGGTCGGGGGTTTTGATTTCAATGACGACACCTTTTTTGCCGGGTTGGCGAGGAATCAGGCAGATGTCGTAGCGCCCGTAGCCCGCTTCCCGGTTAGAAAGGATGACGTACCAGGGTTCCAGTTTGGCGAACAAGCCGAGGAAAAAGGCATGGTAAAAATTCTCCGCCAGTCCCCGCTGCACGTCGTAATAGCTGAAAACCTGCTCGACGAAGGAGCGGAAGTATTTTTCAAAAGGTTTCAATTCGCCCCGGGTCAGGTGTTCGAGCATCTGGTCGTGGTCATTATTTTGCAAATCAGACTGCAACCACCGGAGGATGATTTCTTTGAAAACATAGCGCACCTCCCGGTTGGGGATGGAAAGTTGCCAGGTGGTATGCTCGCTTTCGGGAGCACGATGGCGGTTTTCATGTTTCAGGTAGCCGGAAGAAAGCAGCAGCGACCAAACGGTATTTTTATTGGTGTCCAAATCCTGAAACGCCACGTTGTCATTGACGGCAACGGTGATTTTCTCGCCCCGCAAAAGAGATTCAAGATGCGCTTCGATGTTTGCTTTTTTGCCAAAAAACAGCCGTTTCAAAATGGCATTGTCCGAGGTGTTGACCCAATAAGGCTGCGTTCCGTCGCTGGGAGTTTTTAGGTAATTGAGGATGCTCCAGGGGTTGAAAACAGTCTCGTTTCCAAAGCGGTAGCCGTTGTACCAGTCTTCGATTTCCAGCCATTCCTTGCCGTTCATATCGTAGTCCAAAAGCATCTGCCGCACTTCGGGAATGGTGAAGCCGAACTTGTCCTGGTAATCGCTGCCGGTCAGGACGGTGGACACCTCGAAATTGTTCAGCCCCGAAAAAATGCTCTCCTTCGCTACCCGCAGGATGCCGGTCAGGACGCCTTTTTCCAAGTAAGCATTGTCCTTGAGCGCCTCGCTCAACAAGTCCCGGAAGAAAGAGATGGCGGTGGAGAAAAAGCCGTTGAGCCAGGCGGCATGAATGGGCGAGTCGTATTCGTCAATCAGGATGACCGTTTTCGATGCGTGGTGGCGGGCGAGCAGGTGGGAGAGGAACTGCAGGCTTTCAACATATTCCAAAGACGTGGCGCTTCCATCTGCTAATGCCTTGAGTTTCTTTTTTTCCACTTCGTTCAATTCGGCGCTTTCCAGCAAATAAAGAAACCGCCAGGTTTCTGTCTGAATGAGGGATGCCAGTTGCTGGTGCATCTCCTCCCAACTTGTCTTTTTCACATCCTTGAAAGACAAAAAAATGACCGGGTGCTTCCCCTGTTTTTTCATGCAAGCCGCTTCCCGGCTGATTGCCAAGCCATCAAACAGGTGAGCGTTGTCGCCTGCGCCGAGGTCGTAGAAATAGCGCAACATACTCATGTTCAGCGTCTTGCCAAATCGGCGGGGGCGAGCAAAAAGGACGACGCCGCCACCGTAAATGATGTCCCGGATGAAAAGGCTCTTGTCCACGAAGTAGTGCTCGCCTTCGATGATTTGTTTGAAATCGGAAATACCGAGCGAGGTCAATGGCTTCATTATGATGTCGTTTTGAGCAAAGGTAGGCGGCGGCGTTGCATTTTCTGCCGCCGACCGAATGTGAACTTTTCCCCGCCACTTATCACGCCCCGCCTGCCGAATAGGAAACGCCTCGTCGGCGGCGCTGTCCGCCCACCTATTTTTGAGATGCCCGAAATGCACTGCCAATCGTCAGCGCAGGCGGGCTTTCACAAAATGCCTTGTTCCAATGAAATCCTTTGTTTACCCGCTTGTTTTTTCCCTCCTGATTTTTTGTAGCCCCACCTTGCCGGGGCAAAACGACGGTCTCCACTTCGACGGATGCGGCGATTACATCACCCTGAATCCCATCAATGGATGGTCGTCTTCCAATTCCGATTTCACGGTGGAGGCATGGTTCACTGCTCCCGCCTCGGACGTCCAGACTTGCGGCAGTAACTTCCGGCGCTTGTTTGCAGTCTCCATCTCCGACAGGTTTGAAGTCGGGCGCTGCAACGGGAATTTGAAGATTTTCTGGACGGGCACTACCGGCAGCCCCGGCGTGGTCACCATTCCTGCGACCGTAAACGATGGTTTGTGGCACTGCATCGGGGTGCGACGAAAAAGCCCTCCGTCTCCGGTCATTGAAGTTTACTTGGACGGAACGCTGGTTTATTCCAGCACCATTTTGTCAACCCTGAATACCTCCATTTTTCGGGTCGGGCATTGGCATGGCGGAGCTACGTGTGGCCCGCCTCAGCAAGACTGGATAGGTAATGTAGATGAAGTCAAGCTTTGGAACGTGGCGCTGCCTACCTCTGAACTGGTAGCGCCTTGCCGGCATTGCGTCCGCACCGGCTCGGAATCTGGCTTGGTGGCGTACTGGCGACTCGACGACGGCGTGGCTGGTCAATCCAACGTGGGCATGACTACTGTTGCCGATTGCACACCTTTCAACAACGACGGCGTTCTGCACCCTAACTCCGGCGCCGACCCCGGTCACGACCTGACCGACCCGAATGGCAATTTTATACCCGGCGTACCCATCCCTCAGCTTATTTATCCTGAATACACCAAGCTCATCCTGGAAATTCAGGATGCCACGCCTACCCATGCCGTCGTGACGGAAATCTGTTCGGGCGCTCCCATCCGGGTTTGCCTGAAGGATGCGGCAGGCAATCCGCCGCCGCTCGGTTCGCCGTTTTTGCCAGCCATCACCTGGGAATATTCGCCGACCGGCGCAGCGGGCAGTTTCGTCCCGGTGCCTGCCAGCTTCAATTTTAGTTCCACCCAATTCTGTTTCAACGTGGTGGCAGGCTCGGTTACGGCTGCCAATTGCGGCTCGCCTTCGCCTGGTTTCGAGGACAAGTTTTTCCAGGCGAAAATGGTCGTCACCGACCCGGTTTCGGGCAATTCCTGCACCTATTTCAGCAGCGTTGCTCCCCTGAAAATTTGCTGCCCCGTCACGCCGCCGCCCGTCGTCACCTTGAGCAACGTGCAGACGCAGAATGGTCCCCTGCCGCTCAATGGAACGCTTTGCGTGGGCGACCAGGTGACGCTGGACGTTTCGCTGACGGGGTTGCCCGCTTGGTTTCCGCCGACGTCTGGCAACGTGGTCACGATAAATTGGGATTTCGACGATGGCAGCGGCTTCCCGATTTCGCTGGCGCTGCCGCCAGGCACGACGCAGTTTCCCTGGTCTTTTACGGTAGGCGGAAATGGATTGAATGACGTCTGTTTCACAGCCAACATTCAAAACTGCGGCTGCCCGCTCGTCACGGTGCAGGTTTGCATTCCGGTTGACCCAGTGCCGGTTTGCGGCACAATTGACAAGTGTCCCTCGAATACTTCCCTGACTTTGGTCACGTCAGGCTGCCCCTCCGGCATGACTTGCTACGAAATCTGCCCCGGCGACGACGCCGAACTTTGCTTCATCCAGCCTTTTTCCAATTGCAACCCGAGCTGGGAGTTTTCTTTCGACAACGTCAACTGGACGCAACTCGGCAACTCCAATCCCACCCAAAACACCAACACCCTGCCTTGCGACGACGTCGGTTCGCCCTACGAATGGCTGGCGGGGCAGCAGTGCATTTATTACCGGGTTTTGTGTTACCCGTTGAGCCTGCCGATGCCAACGACTTGTGTGCCATGCACTTCCAACGTTATCCGAATTTGTCTGAAACTGCCGCCGCCCACGCCCGTCATCGTCGCCAACCCAAACCCTGTTTGCCAAAATGGAGGCGCCACGCCAATTATCAGCGTGACCAATTTCCAGAATTTCCCGCCAGGCACGATTTACACTTGGTTTTGCAACGGAGCCATCTTTCAAGTGGGATCGCTTTCGCTCATCACGCCTTCGATGGGCGGCTATTATTGGGTGGTAGCCGACGACGGCTGCCAAACAAGCGTATCGAACCAAGTCTTCCTGGACGTGTGCAAAGTGGAGGCTATCATCACTTGTCCAATGCCGACTTGCCCGATGCCGGGGCAGCAGATTTTCATGAACGGTTGCCTTTCCACTTCCACTTGCCCCGGTGCGCTGACTTATACCTGGTCCATCAACCCTACCGCTCCGCCACTCAACATCAATGGTTGCAACATTACGCACGTGCCAGCGCCGGGCGGCACGACGTACACGCTCACGGTGACAGACCCGGTGACGCTCTGCACGGACACGAAGTCGCTGTTTGTCAAACCTTGCCAATGATTTGTAGTGCCAGGAGAGTGCCAGGAGATGTC
>CAZHLB010000613.1:0-4584 GCA_964533005.1 uncultured Saprospiraceae bacterium | reverse complement strand
CGAGGATGACAAAAGCGACTTGCAGACGTGCCTAACGACTTATGATACAGCCTCCAAAGCTAATCTTGCCTCACCAAACAAACGTCCCAACCGCCCCTGCCTGCAAAGTGGCTACTATCCATTTCCCGCCTGCATGAATATTAAACGAAGCCGGTTGCGCCGCCTCGTTCACCGCAATCAAAACTCGCTTTCCTTCGGGCGTAACGAAAGCCACATTCGGCATTTGCGCCAGCAAATTGCTGCCCACCCGCACCGACCCTGCCGGCACGAACTTCGAGGCATGAGCAATGATGTAATAACTGACATTCCGGCTGGCGACCGACGTGCCCGAAATGGTCAAAGCGCCTTTGCATTCGGTGCAACCGCCGGGTGTGTGCGGCTCGAAATTGGGGTCGTTGGCGAGGTTCCATTCGAGCGCCGTTTGGCTCCAGTTGCGCATCGTGCCGATGATGACGTTTTTGACGTGCCACTGCAAATCGCCGCCAAAATCGCTGGTCGAGCCTGTCCATTGCTCGGTGAAATAAAGCGCCTTGTCAGGGTGCGCCGCATGAACCTGCGACATGGCGGAAGCGTCGCCAGCGTACAAGTGGAAAGCCGAACCATGCACGAAAGCCTTTGCCGCCGGGTCGTCGAGGATGGCAATCGGGTAGCCGGGGTTGTCGCAGTTGTGATCCCAAACGATGATTTTGGTGGAAATTCCAGCCGCTTGAAAAGCAAGACCCAGGTGGTTTTTGACAAAATCCGCCTGCTCCGCTGATGACATTACCATGCTTGGATTGTTGCCGCCATGCTGCGGTTCGTTTTGCACGGTGACTGCGTCAATCAAAATCCCCTGTGCTTGCATTGCCTGAATGTACTTGACGAAATACTGGGCGTAGGCTGCGTAAAACTCCGGTTTCAGATTCCCGCCCTTGCTGCTAGCGTTGGTTTTCATCCAAACCGGGGCGCTCCACGGCGAAGCCATCAGCTTGATTTCCGGGTTGATAGCTAAAATTTCTTTGAGGATGGGGATGAGATGGAGCGTGTCTTTCGATAGGTTGAAATGCGCAAGGTCAGGGTCAGTCTGCCCGGCGGGCAGGTCGTCGTAGCTGAAAACCTCGGCGTCCAAATCCGAAGCGCCCAAGCTGATGCGCAAGTAGCTGACGGCGAGCGAGGTGGAGTCTTTGCCAAAAAGTTCTCGAAGAATGCTGGCTCGGTCGGCGGCGCTTAGTTTGTGCAGCAAAAAAGCGCTGCCGCCCGTGAGCGTGTAGCCGAAGCCTTCGACGGTTTGAAAAGTTTGCGCAGTGTCAATTTCAACGACGGGGAAATGGTCGTCTTTCGCTTTGGCAAAGTCTATGGTTTGCTTGGAAAGTAAACGAGTTTGGTCGGGCGAGGTCGTCCAGACCTGCACCGGGTAAACCGGCGGCGGCGGAATGATTAGCTGCTCATCTTTCGATGGCGAACATGTCCAGCATCCCACCAGGAAAGTGGTTGAAAACAACAAACTTGAGAGCAAGGCTTGATTGGTTTGTTCCATGGAAGGTTGATAAAAGTTGATGAGGGTTGATAAAGGTTGATTTTACCCAGGCTTCTATCAACCTGATAACCCCTTATCAACCTTCATCAATCCATTCAAAACACCAACGTCGCAATCGAATGTGGCAAACTCACCGTTTCCACCGCCTGCTTGCCGACGTACATTTTGAAGGAAATTTTTTCACGGGTCGGGTTCATCACGACCACTGCGATTTTGCCGTCCGGGTTGACGAAAGCGGTGGTCAGCAATTGCGCCCGGTTGCTGGAACTGACGATGCGCCGGGCGCCGGGCTGAATGAATTTCGAGAAATGCCCGATGTAGAAATACGAGTTCATGTAGTGCAGCGAGCCTTCCTTGGTTTTGGCGTGAATCGGGGCGAAGCAAAAATTCTGCACGTGGTTCGGTCCGCCGGTTTCGTCGAGCAGGATGTTCCAGTCCACCCAGGCGACAGCGCCATTGTTGAAGTCGTGAATCATGTTCTCGCCGTATTGCTCGCCCCATTGCCATTGGTTGAAGGTTTCCCAGGAAAACGGGTAGTTGCAGGCTTCGGTCAGCAGCAAATTCTTGCCGGGAAAAGCCTCTGCCACCCGCTTCACGTTTTCATATTGCCTGCCGCCGTTCCAGATTTCGTACCAATGGAAGCCGATGCCCCAGATGTATTTCGCCGCCTCCGGGTCGCTCAGGTAGGTCGAAACCCGCTGGTAAATCAAGTCCCGGTTGTGGTCCCAGGCGATGAGTTTTTTGTCGGAAAGCCCGCTTTTTTCTAGCGTTGGACCGAGGTGGTTTTTGATAAAATTGGTCTCTTCCTCTGCCGTATAAATGCAGGATTCCCAGGTCTGTTTTGCCATTGGCTCGTTCTGCACTGAAATGCCCCAGACTGGCACGCCCAATTTTTCGTAAGCCCGGATGAACTTGACGTAATAACTCGCCCAGGCAGCGTAGAACTCCGGTTTCAGTTTGCCGCCTTGCAGCATGTTGCCGTTGTCCTTCATCCAGGCGGGCGGGCTCCACGGGCTGGCGAAAAGGTGCATTTTCCCGTTGGCAGCGACCATCGCTTTTTTGATGAGGGGAATTTTGAAGCGCTCGTCATGCGCCACGCTGAAAGATTGCAAGTCTTTGTCGCCCTCCTGCACGTAGGTGTACATGTCGCTGGAAAAATCGCAGGAGTTGATGTTGGTGCGGCAAAAGGTGTAGCCGATGCCTTTTACCGGGTCGAAACTGGCTTGCAAGAATTCACTTTGCCGCTCGGCGGGCAACTTGGCGAAGGTCTCCGCCGCCGCATCGGTGAAGGCTGCGCCAATGCCGAGGAAGGTCTGAAATTGGCGGGATGGGTCAACAAACACGCATGGTTCGTTCTCGAAAGGTTGCCCGAAGGGAGCGAAATTCAGCGTTGCGGTTTGCGACAGGCGGTAGTCTGTGCTGTCTGCGGTGGTGAAAACGGTGGCGGATTTTCCGGCGGCGGGAAAGCCAGCCGGTCGGTTGGCGGCAGGTTTTTGCGCTTCTGCACAAAGCAAGCCGCCGAGCAATACAGCGATGAGAAGGGATAGTTTTTTCATGGAAATTGAAATTAGAAATTGAGGAAATAGAGGAATTAGCTGGGCAGCCAATTTCCCCCAATTCCCCCAATTTCCTCAACTTCTTTAACAGTCCGTCGACCTGAAAAAAATCAGTCGCATCCGTGTAATCAGCGTTCCATCCTCCTCGCGTCTCCGGATATCAGCTTTTGATAAAATTCCATCAATTTCTTCTCCTCCTTTTCCCAAACCCATTCCCTACTTGCCTGGCGGCAGTTGGATTCCAGATGCTGGTACCATTTTTCATCCGTCCGCAACCGCTCGATGGCTTGAACTAAAGTCGCCGTTTCGAGGTCGCCCACCAAGTGGAAAACATCGAACTGCGCATTCAATTTCTGGTACTCCGGGAAGTCCATGCAAAGGCAAGGGATGCCCGCCTGCACGTAGTCGAAGACCTTGTTCGCCAGCGAGTAGTAATAATTCAAACCTTTGTTTTTCAGCAAATTAAGTCCGGCGTGCGCCTGCCGGGTCAAGGCAGGCAAATCCTGCGGCGGCACTTTTCCCAGGAATTTCACTTTTGAATTTGCCTGAAATTTCGCCGCCAGCGCTCGCAGTTCTTGCGACAAATCGCCTTCGCCTGCGAGCCACAATTCGATGTTTTCCAGGTGGCTCACCGCTTCGATGGCTTGCTCCAAACCTCGTCCGTCGTTCAGAACACCTTGATAAATCAAGATGAATGGCGCTGCCGTACCTGCCCCTTTGTCATTCCCGAAGGGAACCTCTGCGTCCCACGCACGTCTGGCTGAGTCGTTTTTGTCATTCCCGAAGGGAACCTCTGTGTCTCGTTGGGCTGATGTCTTCGAAATAATATCAGCCCAACCAGGCGCAGAGGTTCCCTTCGGGAATGACAAAGGGGCAGGCAACGATGAGTCAGTTTTGAAAGGCACGTTCCGAATGACTGAAAACCTCGTCCCGTATCGCCGCTCAAAAATTTCAGCGAGGCTCTCGCAAACCGTGTAAGCATGGCTCAACCGGGGAATCACAAACCGTGCAACCGCCTCCCAAACCCGCTTCACCAAAGGTCTTTCCACCACCTCCGGCACTTCGGTAAAATACTCGTGAGCATCAAAAACGCAGACCTTCCGGCGCATTTTCGACACGAAAAAACCCGGCAGCAAAGTGTCCAAATCAACGGCGCAAACGAGGTCGAAGCGGGAAAAAAGCAGGTGAAAAAAGAGGCGGAGGTTGTGCTCCAGGTAGAAAAGTTTGCCCTTGTTGAAAATTAGCCGGAAGCGTTTTTGGCGGAAAGGTTGGCGGGTGAGCGGCTTCGAGGCAGGCAATTTTCTGCCGACCAATTCGACGGAATAACCTGCTTTCGCAAGGCTGCCGCAAATCCGAATCATTCGTTGGTCGTACGTCAGGTCGTTGGTGACGGTGCAGATGATTTTTGACACGGATTTACCGGGCTGAGAAGGATTAAATGATTGATGATTACATGATTACATGATTGTTGATGTCATGGCAGATGGCAGGATGGGCGATGTGGTTGGACAT
>CAZHLB010000612.1:0-4585 GCA_964533005.1 uncultured Saprospiraceae bacterium | reverse complement strand
ACAAAGGCGACAAAGAGCGGCTCAGTCAGACGGAGAAGTTCCTTTCAGGATGACAAAAGCGACAAAGAGCGACAAAGGGAGGGGGGCTAAGTAGTTACCATTTTTCACACAATTCTCAACCTGAACTAAATGACGCTTTTGACACTCCCTCCCACGACTTGCCCGAGCCGTTTGCTGCCGGGCATTTTCTTTTTCACCTGCCTTTTCATCGCCACCTCCTGCCACGAGCGGGAAGGTTTTTCCAAAAAAATGCCCCCGCCGCAGAACGGCATTGATGTCTATCACGCCCACCTCGACGGCGAAGAAGCCAACGCCAACGCCCGCTTAGAATGGGAAAAAATGAGCCACCGGGCTGCCCCCGGCGTGGATTGGAAAAAGATGGACGCCGCCACCCGTGAGCAATTGTACCGGCAAAAACTCGAACGTTTTGGCAAAAGCGGCGGCGCTGAGTTTTCCCAGATGACGGAGTCGTTTGCCGACGGGCAAATCGAAGGAACCTGGGCGGAACGGGGCAGCCTCAACCAAGCCGGAAACCTCCGCACAGTGGACTACGAAGCCGACCAGGATTATATCTATGGCATCGGCGACGGCGGAGCTATTTATCGCCGCCCCCGCACCGGCGGAAGTTGGGCGCTGCTGCACGATGACCATCAATTTGACAGCCGCATTTTTTCGGTGATACCGAATGGGTCGGGCGGCAAGCGCATCATGACTTCGATTGGGATGCAGATTTGGTATTCCGATGATTTGGGCGCAACCTGGTCGCTGTCCACCGGCTTGACGGGCAATTGGTACGACTGGGGCGCTATTCAAATTTTGCCGGTGAACGAAGGCGCAAATGGCGTGTATTTTCTCGCTTTTACCTGGGATTGGACGCCGTGGGACACTCGTGCGAAGCTGTTTTATTCGAGCAATCGGGGGCAGAGTTTTTCGCTCATCCACACCTTCGAGCACAACGGGGTTTATTACGAAGCGAACCGTTTCACCAAAATTTGGTCTGACCCCGGCGCTACCGACCTCTACGCTTTTCACACCAGCACAGGCGGCGGAATGTACCATATCACCGGCTCGACGGTCACACTGCTGAATCCGCTGGTGACCGTGCCCGCCAATTCATTCGTTGACCTGGATGGCTTTGAGCAAGGCTCGTCGCAAATATTCTGGCTGCTGCAATACCCGAACACGCTTTACAAATCCACCAACGAAGGGCTGACCTGGTCAAACGTTGGCACGTTGCCCGGCAACCCCTGGGACGTGGGAATTATGGCTTCGCCCCTTGACTCGAACAACCTCTTTTTTGGCGAGGTGGATTGCTACCGCAGCTTCAATCAAGGCGCAAACTGGAGCCAGGTCAACATCTGGTGGCAATACTATGGCAACACGGATTTCCTGCACGCCGACATCATGGATTTGAAGGAATTTACGACCACCGGCGGCACGGATTTCATCCTCATTGCCAATCACGGCGGCTTGCACGTCAGCTACGACAGCTTGCAAACGACTGATAATCTGGGCGAAACGGGTTTGACCATCAGCCAATACTACGACGTGCGCACCGACCCCAGCGACCCCGATTATTTCTACGCAGGCACCCAAGACCAGGGGCATCAGCGCAGCGCCTTCGCCACCGGCAGCAGCATCGCCAATTTCGAGCAGGTGATTTCCGGCGACTACGGGCACATGGCTTTTTCCAACAATGGCAGCAGTTTGTGGACGGTCTATCCCGGCGGCTGGGTCACTTATTATCACAACCCACGAACCAGCGGTTACAGCAGCGACTACCAAATTCCAGGCGACGATAAGCCCGTCAGCGGCTGGATAAACCCGACGGCTGAGACACTCGACCCTGCCGACAATTCTATTTACATCGCAGGCGGAAACATCAACGGCGGCGCAGGCTCGCACCTCGTCAAACTCACGGCGCAGACCAGTTCGCCATACACCATCACCGCCACGCAATTCAGCTATGATTTTCTGGCAAACAGCGGCGGCGGCACCATTTCCGCCATCGGCGCATCGGGCGTGAACACCAACAAGCTCTTCGTCGCCACGAGCAACGGCAAGTTTTTTTACTCGAACAACGGCGGCACGAGTTGGACGCAAAGCCCCAGCTTCACCGGTCCCCCGGAATTTTACGTTTATGGTTCCTGCATTTTGCCGTCGGCGCTCGACGAAGACGTGGTCTGGTTTTCCGGCAGCGGCTACTCCAACCCGCCGGTTTACAAGTCCACCGACGGCGGGCAAACTTTCACGGCAATGAGCAACGGCTTGCCAGGCACCCTCGTGCAAGCCATCGTCGCCAACCCGGAGGAGACGGCGATTTATGCCGCCACCGAGGTGGGCCCCTACGTCTATATCGTTGCCGATGACGAATGGCATCCGATGATTGGCGCTGCGACGCCGATTCAGCGATACTATTCCGTCGAGTACGTTTCGCCGGGGGATATTCTGCGGTTCGGGACTTACGGCAGGGGGGCTTGGCAGTTTACAATCTCTTCGCAGCCAACGAATTGCGCAGCGGATTTATACCTGGCGCAAGACCCGATTCCGTCGGGAACATATTCGGCGGGCACTGCGATTCACTTGACGGGAAGGGTAGCAAATGGCTCGAATGTCATTCTTTCTGCGCCGGTGGTGAATTTGAATGCGCAGGCGACGGTCGAGCAAGGCGGGACGGTGACGACAGACACGACGGGGTGCGGGGGAAATTGAGGATATTGGATATTGAGGATATTGGAGCATTGCAAAATGAAAGCGCCGGTCAGACTTTCCAGCGGAGGCGGAACTCCCTTTTTTTAAACAGCCGGGTACCAAGTGCTGCTGGGTCACATTTCACCGTTCCTCCTCCTTGTTTTGCTTTTCCGGCAAATGCAGGTACCACAACGTGATGATACCTGCCAGAAAAATAATGAAGTCTTCCATGTTGTTTCCCTTTTTTGTTTTACAATAACTCCCCATCACTCCACCACCACCCGCTCCTGCCACACCTGCCGCCCATTCCGCACTGTCACGAGGTACAGCCCGGCGGGCAGCCCCTCCAAAGCGATGTCGGTTCGGAAGGTGCCGCCTACCAGTTGCATTGGTTTTGATTTCATCAATTTGCCCGTGGCATCGAAAAGATGGAAGACAGCCTCGCCGGAGTGGTCTGTTATTCAGGTTTCAATGTCAAAGCCCAATCCGCATCCTCCTTTACGCCCATGGCAAAAGCCACCTTGGCAACGGTGCGGTACTTCCCTCGCACTCGGATTCCCACGCAGAGGTTTGGCAAGGGCGATGAAGTGGCTGCTCAAAACGAGTAGTGAGAGGAGGGGATTGACTTTTTCAGGGATGGAAAAATTGGAGCGGCAGAAGCCAAACCAAAATCCGGGATGGCTCCTGCCTCCAAAATGAAGAAGGATGGATGGAGACAACGTCATTGTGGGAAAGTCGTCTCCTTTGCGGTGTGCTGAAGTGTTGTTTGTTTTCGGCTGCCTTTATTGCTGCGTATAGCTTCCCACCTCTTTTCCGCCGATTGTCATCACATACTTGTCGCCGGGAAAGAGCTCATAAAAATCGCTTTCCAACAGCGTTTTCGAAGGGTCGAGTTGCCCTCCGAACCCGCCAAATGATTTGCCTTTATCATCAAAGCCTTCGACCTTGAATTCCGTTGCATCGGAGCTGATATACGTAATCGTTATGTGCCCTTTTTGTGTGCAAGTGAAGGAGATGACGGCACAGAACGGTCCTCCCGGAGGAGTTGGCGCAGTCGCTGGATTCACTAATTTGGCAGGAGCTGCATTAGCGGAAGCAGGCACGTTGGGCAGGTTTTCACCCAGGTTGGATTTAGCAGAAGCGTTTTTGAGAATAGTACCCGCATTATCGTGCTCGGCATCGCCTATAGTCAAAGACTGACCCATGTAGGTGATTGTTTTTTTGTCTTGCGAATAATATGGGATAGAGACCCCACCATTGTTCGATATGGTTCGGTAGGTAGTATTACCAATAGTAAACCTCTTACCGGCTTCATGGGTAGCTCCCATGACGTGCCCGAATTCATGGGGAAAAACATAGGAGCCGCCAAATGCGCCGGCGCCATGATGCATAACCATCATGGAGCCATTGAGGTCGGCTTTTCCCATGGAAAAGCCGGTAAAAATCAGGCATACAACGTCCGCCTGCTTCTGCTTGCGATATTGGTGTACTTTATTGAATTTTCCATCCGGATTTCTCAATTCAGCCAGCAGTGCATCAACATCGTCCTCGGTAGGAGCCGCATCATATTCCACTTCTACGTATTCAGCAATGGCTTTGACGGTATAGCCAATACCGTTGTTCACAAAAGCGGCATTGAGGTTTGTCATCCCTACATCCACTCTTTTCTTGATTTCAGCAGGGCTGCCGGCTGCTACGGCAGCCTTGTCGGTATAGGCGAACAATATGGTGATTTCGGTAGCTGCCGCCCGGATGTTCGGGTCTTCGCACGTAGCCCTTGCGCTTTGGCTGTCGTTGAAGCTGCCCGCATATTTCCCGGTGGTCAGCATTTGTGCAATCATATCCCGTGCTGCCGCCATGTCGGGCAGAACGCCGCCGGGGGGGCACGGGGGGG
>CAZHLB010000611.1:2535-4591 GCA_964533005.1 uncultured Saprospiraceae bacterium | reverse complement strand
TTAAAAAATATTAAAAAAAAAACCCCCCCCCGCCTCCTCATGCTATACTTATGAAAATCGCCCTTTTCAGCGACATCCACGCCAACCTGCCTGCTCTTGTAGCTTGCTTTTCAGATATGCAAAAACGCCAACCAGACCAGGTTTTTTGCCTCGGCGACCTGGTTGGCTACAACATTTGGCCAAATGAAGTCGTCCGGGAAATTCGCTGCCGGAGCATTCCAACCATTGCCGGGAATTATGATTTCGGCATCGGCAGAAATACAAACGACTGCGGCTGCGCCTACAAAACGGACGAGGAAAAAGCCAACGGCGCTATTTCCATATCATTTACCAATGAAATTATCGGCGCTGCGGAGCGGCAATATTTGCGGGAATTACCGAAGCATATTCGCCTGGAAATTGAAATGCAGGATGGCGAGCCAATATCCATGTTATTCGTGCATGGCAGCCCCCGTCGTATCAATGAATATCTATTTGAAGACCGGGAAGAAAGGAGTTTGCTGCGCATTTTGGAGGGCGCAAATGCTGACGTTTTGTGTTTTGGGCATACGCACAAGCCATATCACCGGGTATTAAATTCAGGCACTGAAACGGAGCCGCATTTTCGCCATGCAATAAATATTGGTTCCGTAGGAAAACCGAAAGATGGCGACCCACGTGGTTGCTACGTTTTGCTGCATATTGATGAAAATAGTAGCGTGAAAAATAGGCAGGGTATTCAGGTGGAGTTTGTGCGGTTTGAATATGACGTGGAAAAGGCAGCGAGGGCGGTCGAGGGGAGCATTTTACCAAATGCGTATGCCGAAGCTTTGCGAAAAGGTAAATAAAAGAGGCTCATGTCGGGTCGTAGCCCGGCTTTCCAAAGCGGGGCGGTTGGCTCACGCCCGGCTTTGGAAAGCCGGGCTACGGTTGCACCCGACATGAACCTAAAAGATATGCTTGCCTACATTAAATTCTGAACGGCTTGCCAATTCAAAACCTCCACGCCTTGATGCGTAAATTGCTGGTCTCCACCATAAGCGACATAGTTTTTACCATTCGGCGAATTGGAAAGAGAGGAAAATAAATAAAGGTTTTTGAAAAAATCGATAGATACGGTTTGCCCCGATTTAATTTCCATGCAATGGATTTCCGAGACTTTTTCCCATAATAAATCAATTTCGTTCCGGTTAGCATCCTGCCAGAAATAAAAAGCCGGGCGTCTGCCCAGGTGAAGCAATTGCTTGTGCATTTCGGCAATTATGAAGTTCTCGAATAAACTACCCCGCTGGAAATATTTATCAACATCATTTGGATTGTCCATCTCCAACAAGTTGCAAATCAACCCGGTATCGTAAAAAAACAATTTGGGCGTTTTGATTATCCGCTTATTAAAGTTTTTGTAATAAGGCGGCAGTAAAAACACGATATAACTACTTTCTAAAACGGAAAGCCACGATTTAGCGGTGGGCTGAGAGATGCCGCAATCTGTTGCGAGGCTTTGCAAATTGAGCAGTTGACCTGCATTCCCGGCACATCGTTTTATAAAAAGACGGAATTGACTCAGGTCTTTTACCGATATTAAATTGCGAACGTCACGCTCCAAATATGTTTCCAGGTAATTAGGATAAAATTGAATTGGGTGAATTTGGCGGTCGAATATGGCTGGATAAAATCCTTGAAAACACGCTTCCTCCCAGGTGTTTGCCAGCAGCCCGCCTGCCTGCATTTCAGAAAATGAGAATGGCATGAGTTTAAAAAGGGCAACCCTGCCAGCCAAACTTTGGGTTATGCTTTCAAGAAGCAGAAAATTTTGAGACCCGGATAGAATATACTGCCCCATTTCCCGGTCGAGGTCGGTTTTGGTTTGCAGGTAAGAAAATAATTGGGGCGCACGCTGCACCTCGTCAAGAATCACTTTGCCGGAATAACGCAACAAGAAACTGTTCGGGTCTTGAATTGCCCGCTCCCGGAGGTCGGCATTTTCCAAAGACAAATACTCATATTCCTTGAAGATTTCCCGAAGCAGCGTGGTTTTTCCGGATTGGCGAGGTCCGGTTATGGCAAGAATCGGGTA
>CAZHLB010000611.1:0-2525 GCA_964533005.1 uncultured Saprospiraceae bacterium | reverse complement strand
CTTGTTCTGCAAAGACTGGAGTTGAACGGTCAAATTTCTGGCGAGGAACATGGTCGTTTTTTATGCAAATCTAAAATTGAATTTTGAATCTGCATAAAGTCAGGCGGCCAATTTTTCCAAAATCCGCCTCGCCGCCTCCGCTATTTTCGTCCCGGGCCCAAAAATCGCCGCCACTCCTTTTTTAAATAAATAATCATAATCCTGCGCCGGAACGACCCCGCCAACCACCACCAAAATATCTTCCCTTTCCAGTTTTTTTAATTCCGCAATCGCTTCCGGCACGAGCGTCCGATGCCCCGCCGCCAGCGAACTGATGCCAAGAATATGCACATCATTTTCTGCCGCTTGTTTCGCCGCCTCTTGCGGCGTGGAAAAAAGGGGCCCAATGTCAACGTCGAAACCCAGGTCGGCGAAGCCGGTGGCAATCACTTTTGCGCCTCGGTCGTGCCCGTCCTGACCGAGCTTGGCGACGAGGATGCGGGGGCGTCTGCCTTCCATTTCGGCAAAATCGTCAGCCAATTTTTTGGCGGTGGAAAAACTTTCGTCCATTTTTATCTCGCTTGAATAAATGCCTGAAACTGCGTGGGTTGTCGGCAGGTAACGACCGAATGCACGTTCCATGGCGTCTGAAATTTCGCCCAAAGTTGCCCGCAACCTCGCCGCTTCGACGGCTCGTTGGAGCAGGTTTCCTTCACGGGTTTTGGCACATTGAAAAATGGCTTCGAGCGACTGCTGCACTGCCTTTTCATCCCGTTCAGTTTTGATTTTTTTCAACCGGGCAATTTGCGCTTCCCGCACCGCCGAGTTGTCCACTTTTAATATTTCAATGTTCGATGGCTCGTCGGTTTGAAAAATATTGACGCCTACAATTTGGTCTTTTCCGCTGTCAATTCGAGCTTGTTTTCGGGCGGCGGCTTCTTCGATTCTCATTTTCGGCAAGCCATTTTCAATGGCTTTTGCCATGCCACCCAATTCCTCAATTTCCTGAATATGCGACCATGCTTTTTGCGCTAATTCATGGGTTAAATATTCCACGAAATATGACCCGCTCCACGGGTCAACGGCTTGCGTGACGCCGCTTTCTTTTTGAATAAACAACTGCGTGTCACGGGCAATTTTTGCGCTGAAATCGGTGGGTAAAGCAATGGCTTCATCGAGTGCATTTGTATGCAAAGATTGCGTCCCGCCAAGCACGGCGGCGAGCGCTTCGATGCAGGTTCTGGCGACGTTATTGAACGGGTCTTGCTCGGTCAGGCTCCAGCCAGAGGTTTGGCAATGCGTTCGCAAAGCCATTGATTTTGAAGACTTTGGATTAAATTGCCTGACGATTTTTGCCCAAAGCAACCTGCCCGCCCGCAGCTTGGCTATTTCCATGAAATGGTTCATGCCGATTGCCCAAAAGAAAGATATGCGGGGTGCAAAATCATCAATATTCAGCCCGGCGGCAATGCCGGTGCGCAAATATTCAAGCCCATCCGCCAACGTATATGCAAGCTCAATATCCGCCGGTGCGCCCGCTTCATGAATATGATATCCGCTGACGCTGATGCTGTTGAATTTGGGCATATTTTCCGCCGCATATTTAAATATGTCGCCGACGATGCGCATGGATGCGGCAGGCGGATAAATAAACGTATTGCGCACCATGAATTCTTTGAGAATATCATTTTGAATAGTGCCGCTTAGTTTATTTACAGGCACGCCTCGCTCCTCCGCCGCCACGATATAAAATGCCATAATTGGAATAACCGCCCCATTCATCGTCATCGAAACAGACATTTGGTCGAGCGGAATATGGTCGAACAGGATTTTCATATCTTCCACAGAATCAATTGCCACGCCTGCCATTCCTACGTCTCCCGCCACTCTTGGATGGTCGGAATCATAGCCCCGGTGCGTCGCCAGGTCGAAGGCAACGGACAAGCCTTTTTGCCCCTGGGCTAAGTTTCTGCGGTAAAAAGCATTGCTTTCTTCAGCGGTGGAAAAGCCTGCATATTGTCGAATTGTCCAGGGTTGGGTAACATACATCGAGCTGTACGGACCCCGCAGAAATGGAGGGATGCCAGCGACAAAGCCTTGATGTTCAAAGGACTGGGGAGAAAAGCTGGTGGGAATCGGGATATTTTCAGCAGTAAATTTTTGTTGGTTATTGGCTGCATTTTCCGCTTTTACGAGGAAGCAGTGGGGTGCATTTTTATCAAAAGATATAGCTGAAAAATCAGGCTTTTGCATGTTGGCGATTTTGCGGCAAAGGTGGGAAAAGCGGCAAACTTTGGTATTTTTGAGAAAACTTTTGAACCATGAAATCTCCATTTCCAGGCATGGATCCGTTTTTAGAAGGCGATGATTGGCACGAAGTGCATCACATGTTGGCAGCCGTAATCAAAGAATTGCTTGCAGCTGTACTTCCACTTCGTTACGTGGCTAAAATTGAACGGTACAATTATACCGACACCGAAGCGGGCGAAAATTTGAGAGTGGTTTATCCAGACGTTGAAGTTTTGGAAAAAACGATTTCCATTGTT
>CAZHLB010000610.1:0-4591 GCA_964533005.1 uncultured Saprospiraceae bacterium | reverse complement strand
AACCACGGCTCTCTCGCTGCTAATTTTAAGCTGTACGCCAGGCATTTCTCAGAAAACGAAGCCAATTGCCGTGCATGACGAGTTGGATGTCTTCTTCCGAGAAGCCCCGTATTTTCAGCAAATCTGGGATTTTTTGCAAATCGGCGATGGTGTCCAAATCGGCAGGACTCATTTCCTTGCCAAAAGCACCGTCGAGGTCGGAGCCGATGCCGACGTGGTTTGCATTTCCGGCGATTTGGCAGATGTGGTCGAGGTGGTCAAGGGCGGCATCGAGGTCGCAATTCATTCCCTGCGGCGTGGATTTGCCTCTGACCCAGCCCGGTACAATCATCCAATTATCCATTGCCAAGCCAATGACTGCGCCACGCTCCACGAGCACTTGAATTTGCTCGTCGGAAAACTGGCGTTGGTGATTTACGATTGCACGGCAATTGTTGTGGCTCGCCCAAATCGAGCCTGAAAAGTGGTCAATGGCTTGCCAAAAGGCTTCGTAGCAGAGGTGGGTCGTGTCCAAAATCAGGTCGAGCCGCTCCATTTCTTTGAGCAAAGCCAAGCCTTCCGCTCCCATTTTTCCGGAAGAAGTAGTGCCGTTTGCGTAGCGCCCAGGCCCGTAATGCGCCGGCCCGATGGCTCGCAAACCATACTCGACTGCCCTTTCCAAGTATTTCAAATTGACCATCGAGTCTGCTCCTTCGAGGCTCAAAATGTAGCCGATGGGCTTGTTTTCTGCGAGCGGATTGGCATTCCAGGAAGCCAGGTGCGCCTCCAAACCGGGCAGGTCTTTCACCATTTTTAGCTCGCCTTCTTCTTCCATCGCACGGTACCAGGCGAGTTGCCCTTGCGTGTGCGCCCAGGCTTGTTCGGGCGAATTCCAGCCGGGCAACGGGTTGTCGGGGGCGACGTAGCGGGCGATTTGCGTGGCGACAACCAAGCCGATGTTCCCCCTGCGCAATTCTCCAAAACTAACGGTGGCGTTGCCCCGGTCGGGTTTGTCGGTCATGCCTTTTTCCCGGGCGTTAATTTCCCGGATGGGAAGTCGCAGGTTGCGGTTCCATTCCATCGCATTCATGGCGAGGTCGAGGTGGGCGTCGAAAATGAACATAGTTAGTGATTGGTGATTGGTGACTGGTGACTGGTGATTAAGACAACCCAATCACCAGTCACAAGTCACCAATCACCAGTTACTCAATTTTATACTCAAAACTCCCAATATCCGGCTTTAAAAGGTCTCGCATATCTCCTTCTAAATCAATCAAAATTCCGGGTATCGGCATCGCCATTTCTTCCGCAATAGACAAAGTATCCAGGTGGAAATCATCCTCATTTATATCCCTGAAAAGTGCGTCCGTTGGCGAGGCATTTATACACGGATTGCAATGGTCGAAGAAGTCGGGAAAGCCGCCTATCAGCGGGTCGAGCAGTTCATTTACCCGCACGATGCAGTTGGTAAATGAATATTGCAGCGCATCGGGGTCGTCGCCAAAAGTGAAATCGGTGATGGCTATTTCGTCCCTTTTTGAGCCGTATATGATGGAGTTTTTAACCTCGATAAATAATGGGTTAATTCGGGGCGGTGTGCTGCAAAGCGGGTCGTCGCATATTCCGTTGCCAAAACTTAGAGCCGGGGTATTTGTGCCATAATTTGCCAACGTGCAATACGTGAAATTATAATTCCCGCCAAAAGCAAGCTGTACGCAATAGTTTCCATTGTTGTAAAACAGGCAATTTTCCGCCGAAATATTGGCGTGAAAACCGAGCAAGCCAACGCCGGAAGTGTTGTAAATCTGCGTGTTGCGCAGCGTCAAATCAGCGGCAGAATCCACGTATATTCCGAACAAGGAGTTTTTAATGGTCGCATATTCAATATTGCTTCCCTGGCTGCCGGATGAAATATAAATACCCACCCATTGCCCGTCCGCATCCTGAAAATCTTCCTCCAAACGGTCGCCTTGAATTATCACCGGGTTTTCCGCAGTGCCCAAAACATTGAGCCGTGCATTTTCATAAAAATCAAGCCTGCCTGAATTATAAATCAACATACTGTCCGCTGAAAATACACGCCTGGAAACTCCACCATGAATATGTACCCTCGCCCCAGCGGGTATCGTCACCGTGCAATCGGTGAAGCCGACGATGCCATAAATCACGTAGGGTTTCGGGTCGTCCCAGACCCACTCGCCACCGTTGCAGGTGAAAATCGAGACGCTGTCTTTTGCCCAACGGCTTGGTAAGTAGTTGGCATTTTGACCAAAAGCCTCCAAAGTGACTGCCTGCACGTTGCCATTTGTCTCAAAAATCACCGAATCATACACGAAAAAAGGGCTGACGGAAAGCGGGTCGTCGGGATTGATAGTCACCTCGGCGAAGACGTAAATCGAGTCGTTTGGATAAATCACCACGTCCTCGTGCTCGTCGCCGGGAATGCCGTCAACATTGAGGTTGAACTTGGATTGAGCGTTTCCGGCGAGGCGGATTTTGGAGATTTTAATACTCTCGTTGTGCCGGTTATAGACCCTGAAAAAGCGGGTCGCCGAGCCAAGTTCGGTGAAAACGGTATCGAAGCGCAGGGTGTCAGTTGAAAATTCAAGGCGGTCGTTGCCGGCGGTGGTGAATTTTTCCTCCCGGTTGCAGGCGAGCAAAAGCAAAAGGAGCGGGAGCAGCAAAAGCGTGAGCCAAAGGATTCTTTTCATGCAGGCAAAAGTAGTAGAAATCTTTGCCGGGCAGGGTCGGTCAGGCGACGGCGGCGGGCTTTTCCAACTCGGCGATGCGAGCTTCGAGGCGGGCGATTTGGTCACGGAGGGCTTTGATTTCTGCGTCTTTTTCGGCGAGGCGGTCGCTGCTTTCGAGCCATTCGTCAATCACGGCATTGAGCATCCAATCGGATTCCAATGGTTTAGTAGTGGTAGCTTTTTTACTTTTTTCGGAATTTTTCGAAGCCATTCGCTGGAAAACCGCAGCGGCAGGTTCACCCATTTGTTCGGCTTCATCGAGCACCTCTGCCGTAATACCTGTTCTTTTCAATAAACCCTTTGCGCTCTGCATTTTTTCACTGCATTCTTCCTGATTCTGCCTGTATCCATTCGATTTTGACGCATTTTCCGCCGCTATTCTTTCGATTGTTCCACCTGCTGTTTCACCACGCTGTTGACCTTCTTCCAGGAGCTTGAGCAACCCTGATTCATGCAGCGTTTTCCGTGCTTGCTCAAGTTTTCTCAGGGAGCCAGATACGACTGGCTTTTCGATAGATATTGCTTGTGTGCGCATCTTGATTATTTTTTTGTCACCAATAAGTAGTGGTAGCTTTTATTTTTCAAAAAAGGCTCCGCTGCCACCTTTTCGTAGCTGCCAAAAAGCCGAAAAACTTGCTTGAATTCATCGAAGTACTTGTTTGCGATTCGATGATACAAGTAAGTCCGTTCTGGCGTACTTCCCTGGATGAAAATGGTTGCATTCGGAAATTGTTTGAAAAACAAAAAAATGGTCATAATAACCGTCGCAAGCACTTTTACCATATCGCCATTGTCAGAAATTGCCAGGTCGTCGAAGTCAAATTCCTGCCCGATTTGGTCGCCAAATCCCAAATTGAAAAGCCCAGGGGCAGTTTCATCATACCGCACAATCTTCACAATCCTGCCCTTTTTCCCTTCGCTCACAAAGGAAAAAACCAGTTCCTCTTCTGTTTTGATGTCGTAAGGTGTTGCGCTCATAATTTTCCCAAATGCAATATGCAACGTGAAGGTAGCCCAATCCGCCGCAGGCAAGAGACGCCCCTCTCACATATTTTTTCTCCACTTTCGCCGCCCATTTATCAATCATCATTCATCAATCATCACTCAAATATTGCCGTCATCATCCCCGCCCACAACGAGGAGTCGTCCATCGGGCTGGTGCTGCGAGCCATCCCATCGGGGCTGGTTCGGGAAGTCGTCGTTGCCGACAATGCCAGCAGTGACCGCACCGGCGAAGTTGCCCGGCGGCATGGCGCAACGGTCGTCGAGCAACCGCTCCGAGGCTACGGAAATGCCTGCCTGAAAGCCATCGAATACCTGCAAAACAAGCCTCCCGGCGAGCAACCTGACATCGTCGTTTTCCTCGATGGCGACTTTTCCGATTACCCCGAAGAAATGCCGGAATTGCTGCGTCCTATTTTCGAGGGCGGCGTGGATTTGGTCATCGGCTCCCGTGCCCTCGGCGAGCGGCAGCGTGGCTCGATGCAGCCGCAGCAGGTTTTTGGCAACTGGCTGGCTACCAATCTCATTCGCCTGTTTTTTGGCTATCGCTTCACCGACTTGGGGCCCTTTCGGGCTATTCGTTGGGACAAATTGCTGGCGCTGAAAATGGCAGATAAAAACTATGGCTGGACGGTTGAAATGCAGGTGAAAGCGGCGAAGCTGAAACTGAAATGCGCCGAGATTCCGGTGAGCTACCGGCGGCGGGTGGGCGTTTCCAAAGTTTCCGGCACGGTGAAAGGGTCAGTGCTGGCGGGGGTGAAGATTTTGTGGGTGATTTTTAAAAGCCTCGCAGAGCGATGATTTTGGCTCATGTTCCTTTCGGGCTGAAACGTACCCCGTACCGCCGAACTCCAGTTCGG
>CAZHLB010000609.1:0-4594 GCA_964533005.1 uncultured Saprospiraceae bacterium | reverse complement strand
AAAGTGTAAACTACTTTTTACCTGCCGTGAAACATCCCAAAAAATTTCATTTTTTCTCCGCCGGACTTCCGTTTTCGAGGTGTCACCTTTCGGCTTCGACACGACATCTGCCCACTTTCCAAAACTGCCGGGCTTGCCCTCTCAAAAAAGTTTTGCCTACCTTTCCCATGCCTTTTCGGGCAGCACTTGCCTTTCGCCTCACGTTACCTCCCAAGAGGAATCAACAATGCGAAGCGAAGGCATCTCCGAAACTTTGAATCAGCAAACTGCATGGACATCGCATTAACTTTTGGCTACCAGGAAAGAGACCTCATCACTGCCTGCATCCAACGGGAACGCTGGGCGCAGAAAGTGCTTTACGAGGAACACTATCCTAAAATGATGGGCGTCTGCCTTCGCTATGCAGGCAACCAGGACGAAGCCCTCGACATCCTTCACGAAGGTTTCATCAAGGTTTTCAAAAACCTGCACCGCTACGAAGTGGGCACTTCGCTCAACTCCTGGATTCGGCGAATCATGGTCAACACGGCGATTGATTATTATCGCAAAGTCGTCCGCCGCCGCTCCGAAGACATTGAAACCGCCTACCACGTCAGCGCCGACGACGCCGACGCTTTAAGCCAGCTTTCCGAAAAGGAAATTTTGCAGGCAGTCCAGGAACTGTCTCCTGCCTACCGGGCAGTGTTCAATTTGTACATCATCGAAGGCTATTCTCACAAGGAAATAGCTGACTTACTGAATATTACAGAAAGTACCTCCCGCTCCAACCTTGTCAAAGCAAGGTTGAAATTACAAGCCGCTTTGGCGGCAAAGTCCGTGACGCATGAAACAAGATAAGCACCTCGATGAGCAGATTCGTAAAGCTTTGGAAAGCCTGGAGGCGAGCAACGACTCGCACGCCTGGGACTCTTTCGAGCAAAAACTCGAAGCTGCCGAGCTTGAAAATAACGATTGGGATGCCGCTCTGCGGCAACGCCTCACCGGGCTGGAAGCGCCCGTGCTTGCAGGAGATTGGAGCTTCATGGCAAACCGCCTGGATGCCGAAGACACCGCCGAACTCATTGAAAATGAAGCGGCTCTCGACAATCTCGCCTACGAAAAATTGTCCAACCTTTCCGCCCGCTACCAATCTGCCCACTGGCGGCTGATGGCGCAGCGCATCGAAAAGGAATTCTCCCTGCGGCATACACTATATAAATATAAGGTGATGGAAGCGGCGCTGTTGCTGCTCTTGTTGTTGACCATCGTGCGGGTTGCGCCGCTGGCGGACGATTTCTTCCGGCAAAAAGAGGCGGTCGAACCGACCCGGCAAATCCAAGCTGCACCTGCTGCCGCTGCTCAACAACCTGACGCTCAAGCAAGTAACCAAACAGAACAGAATGCTGCTGCCGACCCGGCAGCAACGAATAGCTTGCCTGTCCAAGCCAACGCACTCGCCCAAGGCGACCCCCTTTCCGATGCAAATCCGCCTGCGGGAACTTCCAAACCCAGTGGAATTTCAGGCAAACCCGGTTCGAAAAATTCCGCCCTCACCCAATCTTCTGGCAATGGCAATGGCAATGGGCTGACCGGCGGCTCCGCTGGCGCAACATTGCCAGGAAAAATCGCCAGCGCAGGCTTGCCTTTCCCACAATTGGATGAGGTGAAATCATTGGCAGAACAAGCTCCGCAGTTTGAAAAAATGCGCCTTCTGGACAATCGCTTGTTCGCCGAAGCTAACACACCGGGTCAAATCGAATCGCCCAAAAGCAATCCCGTCGTCTCGCATTTTGGTTGGGAAACCCCCGCCGTTGTTGCGCATCCGTTCATCAAAAACAACAAGCAGTTGCGCTTCACCATCCTGACTACTTCCGACCTGAATTACGTGAGCACCCCGCCCGACCAATTCAGCATTTCCGATACATTGGTCACGACCGACGCCAACCTTTCCGCAGCAAGCGGCTACGGCGGCGGCATCTTAGTCAGCTTGAAAAGCAACCGACTGGAATTTCAAACAGGTGGCGTCTATTCGTTCAAACGCTACATGCCCGGCACTTCCGACTTTTTGTGGGAAAGCGTGAAATACTACGTCAAGGAGGGTTTCGACGGCATCCAACTCGACATTTTCCAGATGCCGCTGAACGTGCAATATCATTTCAAAAACACTGGCAAATGGCGCATGTACGCTTCGAGCGGCGTTTCGGGTCATGTGGTCACTTCCTCGGTGCATGAATTTGGCAAGCCCAAAGCCCAACCGCTCATCATTCCCCAATTCGGGCAGGAACTCGACCGCACCATTCGCCAGGAAGAAGAACTCGCTCCCGGCATCCTGAGCGGCGGCACTTTTCAAGACAATTTTTACCTCACCGGGAACCTCGGCTTCGGCATCGAGCGGTTCGTTTCGCCTCGCTGGAGTTTGTTCTTTCAGCCTAATTATCAGCACAATCTGATGAGCGAAGGCATCGGGGTGAACAAGGATAAAATCTACTCGGTCTCGTTTTATCTCGGCACGAAAGTCAGTTTGAAATGAGTGCGGAGTGCGTAGTGGGAAAAAGCAAAGCGGGAAGTTGTGGTTGACAACTTCCCGCTTTTGTTTTGCGCTGTCAAAACCGAAATCCGAAATCGCAGCGAAGCGCCATGCGCCCGCCTACTTTTTCCAGTCCTCCCACCCTTGCAGCGGGTATTTTTGAAAGAACTTCTCCCTGCCCATGCCCTCGATTTCCATGCTGATAAATTTCAAAAACTCCGCCTTGAACTTCTGGTAATTGCTCATCGAGTCGTCCTCGTCGAGCAGCTCCCGGTTTTGATTGAAAAACTGCTGGGTGAGGACTGAAAGCGCTCCCGCTGCGACCGCCGAGGCAACGTCGCCCAATCTCAGCAGCGTGCTCACGAGCAGGGAAAAAACGGGCTGCGACCCTTCCACGTAGGCTTCCTTGGCGGCGGCGTAGTCCCGCTGCTTTTGGGCGGCGGTGGCGTCGTTGTAAAAATACAGCAGCAAGGCAGGCTTGTCTTCCAGCTTTCCCGACAGGAAAAAGTATTTCAGCATCAGGGCGTAGGCATGGGCGGAATGCAGTTCCCAATGGTCAATTTCCAGCCCCAACTGATGCTCTAAAGCCTTGCTGCCGGAAGACGCTTCCTGCCGGAGTTTTTCAAAAATGCCCTGCGCCGCTTTGTTTTTTTTCGCCAGCACGAGTTCTAAGTTTGCCAATTGCTCCTCCGTAAAACCGGCGTAGCGCTGCGCCAGGTTTTGGGTGAAAAAAGAGTGCAGTTCCACCTCGATTTTTTCCAATTCCTTTTTCCGCACCTGCCACGCAATCTCCTGCTCGTCGGCGGGAGAAAGCCGCCAGATTTCCCAAAAGTCGGCAGCATGAAATGGGGCGCCGTCTTCCCGGACGGAGTGCAGGTGTTCCGCAATTTCCCTGAAGTGTGCATACTGGCGAAAGGGCGCCAAATAGTCTTCCCGTCCGAGTTCGAGCCAAACTTCCGGGAAGCCGTTTATCCCTGCCTCTGGCAGCTGGGCGGCGGCAAGCTGCTTGGTTTTTTCCCACATCGCTTCAACCTCCGCCTGCGGCTTGCCCAGACGGTCGGCGGCAACTGCCTGCATGACGGTAGCTGGAAAAAACGCCTGCGCCCGTCCGAATGCCTTGAACGCCATTCCCCAATCGTCCCCAAGCGCGTGCAACTGCCCGGCGTAGTAAAGTTCCCGCTCGTCCCCTTCCGCACGGGCGCTGCTTATCAAATCGCCTGCCTGCTGCAAGGCGAAGCGCCGAATGCCCTCGCCCGGCTCCAGAAATTCCGCCGCCGAGCACAGGAAATAGTAGCTGTCCATGAGGTCGAGGCACTCCAACTCGCCGTCGAGGATATTGTCATAGATGCGGTACGCTTCCATCGGGTCGCCCATGAAATAATGCACGAGCGCTTCGAGGCGGTGGAACTGCGGGGCGTCCCGCTCCGGCTCGCCGGTGTTGCGGAGGTGTTGCAGGTAGTTTTTCAGAGTGCGGCACTGGCGCTCCGTTTCGTGGAGGCTTCCTTGCCAAGATACGAATTCGCCGATACCGGGAAGTAGCTCGAACAGGCGGTGGAGGAGGAAGGGGGTGGCGGCGTGGCGGGCGTAGAAATCATGTGCCTTTTTCCAGTATTCTATGATTTTTTCTGTCTCCGCTAAAAAAATGAAGCGATTGAAATGGAGGTGGGCGGTTCCCAGTTCGTCGAAGCCTTTCCAAAACGTAACGGCTTTTCCAAAATAAGGCAAGCTCATTTCAGGGTCAATTTCGATAGCCCGGTCGAAGTCGGAAATGGCAGATTCGTAGCGGCGCAAGTTGGTTTTGGCAAGCCCCCGGTTGGAGAAAGTTATGACATTGTTCGGGTCAAGCTCGATAGTCCGGTCGTAGTCGGAAATGGCGGATTCGTAGCGGTGCAATTCAAATCTGGCAACCCCCCGGTTGAAGAAAGCCAGGGCATGGTTCGGGTCAAGCTCGATAGCCCGGTCGTAGTCGGGAAGGGCGGATTCGTAGCGGCGCAATTTTATTATGGAATACCCCCGGTTGAAGAAAGCCATGGCATAGTTCGGGTCAAAAACGAAACCCCTCTAGTAGTCTAAAAGGGATGATAACTT
>CAZHLB010000608.1:2133-4597 GCA_964533005.1 uncultured Saprospiraceae bacterium | reverse complement strand
AAAATCGAAGCAGGCATTGCTCCCCTTTAGGGGTGGGGGGTGTGGGCGGTTTTGCTCGCATTTTGCCAATATTTCCTGTTCAAAATCTCGCCTCGTTTTTAGCTCAAACCTGTTTTTATCTTTGCCGCCCTTCAAATAAAGGAGTAGGCGTTTTGGCGATGGCGGCACACGTCCCACCACCAAATCGCAAAATCACCAAATCACCAACTGGCATGGAAGAATGGCAACAAGATTTCGAGTGGTTAAAAGTGCGGCACTTCGTCAAAGATGCCCTCAAGCGAGAGACGCTGCCTGACCTGAACACGATTTTGCTCCTCATCGGCGTCCAGGAATTGGGCAGGTGGAAGGCTAAATTCACCAAGGAAGAAAAGCAAGACCTGATGCACATAGCCGTCTGCCACCTGTTGAGCTACGAAGGTTATTACGAATTCAAAGGCAGGGACGACGAAGGTTGGCCCCACTTCGATGCCTTGAAGCCCGTCCCGGTGAAAGGCGCCAAAGAGCAGGAAGAATTTTTGAAGCAGCGGGTCATCCGCTATTTCAAAGAATGGCAGACGGAAAATCAACCATCATAAACGCATCGAAGAGGGAGGTTTTGAGGAGGAATTTTTTCAAAATTTCTCCTCAAAACCTCCCTCTTCAAATTTCATTCACTTCAAATTCTGAACATGAAAAATCTCATTCATTTTCTCTTGCTGGCGCTGGCACCCGCATTTTTTAGCTGCAAAAACACCGGCGAAACGGCTTCCGGCGAAGCCAAACCTGCCGCCGAACCTGCCGCTACCGAAGCCACTGCGCAGACCGTTTCCAACGGCGAAACCCTTGTCATGATTGAAACGGACATGGGCAACATCAAAGTCAAACTGTACGATTCGACGCCCAAGCACAGGGACAATTTCATCAAATTAGCAAAGGAAGGCTACTACGACGGCACCCTTTTCCACCGGGTGATGCCTGATTTCATGATTCAAGGCGGCGACCCCGACTCGAAAAATGCAGTGACAGGTCAGCGACTTGGACAAGGGGGCCCCGGCTATGAAATTGACCCGGAATTTGGCGCATACCATTTCCGTGGCGCATTGGCTGCGGCTCGCAAGCCCGACCAGGTTAATCCCGGTAAAAAATCTTCCGGCTCGCAGTTTTACATCGTACAGGCTGGTCCTGTCCAGGAGCCGATGTTGAACCAAATTATTGCCCAAAAAGGCTTGAAGTACACGCCGGAGCAGCGCCAACGCTACCTCCAGGTGGGCGGTTATCCTCCCCTGGACAATGATTACACCGTCTTCGGCGAAGTGGTGGAAGGTTTGGACGTGGTGGACAAAATCGCCGCTGCCCAACGTGACCGGATGGACAGACCTGCGCAGGATATTAAAATGAAAGTGAAACTGCTTTGAAGGTGATTTGGTGATTTGGTAATTTGGTGTTGGGACGTCAGACGTCCCAACACCAAATCACCAAATCACCAAATCACCAAGTTTTTGACAATGAACCAATTCGTTTTATTTTTTCTCATCGTTCTCCTCTCGTTTTCCTGCGGAAAGCCAGTTGCCGATTTCAGTTTTGCTTCGGAAAAAACGGTCGCTCCAGCGCCCATTCAGTTTGAAAACCAAAGCAAAGAAGCGAAAACCTACCAGTGGGATTTTGGCGACGGCAACACCTCAACCGAAGCCTCGCCGAAACACGTTTTCAAATCCTCCGGCTATTTCTCGGTGAAACTCAAGGCAACGAAAGGCGGCAAAACCACTTTGACAGAAAAGAAAATTATGATTGAAGCACCACTCGAATGTCTCGTTGAAATCGAGACCGACTACGGCACGATGCTCGTGCAGCTTTCCAACGCCACCCCCCAGCACCGGGATAACTTCCTCAAGTTGGCGGAGCAAGGCTATTACGATGGCACTCTTTTTCACCGGGTCATCAAAGGTTTTATGATTCAAGGTGGCGACCCGAACTCGAAAAATGCAACGCCTGAGCAGCAACTCGGCGTCGGGGGACCCGGCTACACCGTTCCAGCCGAGTTCGTAGATTCGCTTTTCCACATGAAAGGCGCACTGGCGGCAGCCCGCATGGGCGGGCCCATGAATCCGGAAAAGCGTTCTTCCGGCTCGCAGTTTTACATCGTGCAGGGCAAACCGCTTTCGGAAAAAGAACTTCAGCAAGTGGAAGCTCGCTACGGCGCCCGCTACACGAAGGAGCAGCGGGACGCATACATGACGGTTGGCGGCACGCCTTTTCTGGACAGGGACTACACCGTTTTTGGGAAAGTCATCCAGGGCTTGGAGGTAATTGATAAAATTGCAGCTATTGAAACCGCACCCGGCGACCGTCCAACAACGGACGTCAAGATGAAAATGCGGGTGATAAAATAGCGACTGCTTTCATAGCTTGGCGAGAAAATTCATTGGCAGCGGAAGGGGGGTTTTTTGGGGTAATTTTTTTAAAAAATAAACACGAAAAAACCAAC
>CAZHLB010000608.1:0-2123 GCA_964533005.1 uncultured Saprospiraceae bacterium | reverse complement strand
TCCATATTTTTCTCAATGAAATCGATCTAATCTTTAGCTTGGCTTTAAATTTCTTTGGCAGGGTAGGGGGTTTTTGAGGGTAAATTTTGTAAAAATTTTCCCCTCAAAAACCCCTTCTTCTGCAAGTAACTAAGCATCAAAATGAAAACCATTTTAGGCATCGACGTCGGCGCATCGGGCATCAAAGGGGCTTTAGTGGATGTGGAAACAGGCGAATTGGTCAGCGAGCGCATCAAAATTCCTACGCCGCAACCTTCTACCACGCAGGCAGTTGCAGGCGCAATCAACGACCTGGTCGAGCTTTCGAATTACGACGGCGACCTGATTGGCTGCGGTTTTCCATCCATCATCAAAAACGGCGTGGCACTCAGCGCCGCCAACATTGACCAAAGCTGGATTGGCACCGACGTGGAAAAATTGCTTGCCGTCGCCACCGGCAAGGAAGTCGTGGCGGTCAATGACGCCGATGCGGCAGGCTTGTCCGAAATGCGTTTTGGAAAAGGCAAAGGCGTGAAAGGCTCGGTCATGCTCATCACCATCGGCAGCGGCTTGGGGTCGGCGCTTTTTACCGACGGGCATCTGGTGCGAAACACCGAATTGGGGCACCTGCATTTGCGCAGCGGGGAAGTGGCAGAGCATTACGTTTCAAATACTTCCCGGAAAAAATTCGAGATGAGTTGGGAGGAATTTGGCAAGCGGTTCAACGAATACTTGCGCCACATCGAGCGGCTGTTTACGCCTGACCTGGTCATTCTTGGCGGTGGCGTCAGCAATGATTTTGAACAATTTTCGCCTTTCCTCGACGTGCGGATACCGGTGACGACGGCGATGATGTTTAATCATGCAGGCATCATCGGAGCGGCTTTGTATGCCCACGAGTCCAAATAATGCTCAAAGCTGACAGGTGGGAAATGGGGTTTGAGAGAGAAAAAATTTCATTTTTTCTCTCTCAAACCCCATTTCCCACCAGTCGGCGTTTGCCGCAATTTTTATGGAATGAAACATCGTCTTTTTTTCGGTGTAGCCTTGGCAATTGCAGCGCCCGCCTGCAAAAAAACCGCCCAACCCGGCTTCGCCACTTTTCAATTGGACAAGCCTTTCGACTTGAAAATGAACGCTTCCGCTCAACTCAAAGGCGGCGATTTGAAATTGACTTTCACCGCCGTGCCGGAAGATTCCCGCTGCCCGAAAGGGGTGAGTTGCATCTGGGAAGGGCAAGCGAAAGTGAAGCTGGAAGTGCTTTCCGCAGGTCAAACAAAGTCTGTTGAATTTGTCAGAAAAGCCTCGGAGACAGGGGGCGTGTCGCAGGCTGCTTTTGGCTACCAAATTGACTTGCTCGAAGTCAATCCGTACCCGGTGCAAACGGGCAAAATCAAGCCGGAAGACTACGTGGTGAAGCTTTCCGTGAGGAAAGTATGAGAAATGGAGCGCAGACGTTTACAAAACTTTCAAAGTTTCGTAAACGTGAACCTCCTACAAACTTTGGCGACTGACACGGGTACTTTGCTTGTTTAAAAATTTGAAACAATGAAGATGATTCGCTTTGCCGCCCTGCTGTTTTGCCTTTTCGCAGGTAACCTCGCCGCCCAAACCACGCTTGGAAAAACCACCATCGGCGGCTCTCTGGTCACTGTGATGCTCGACAAAAACGGCGACACGATTTACGTCGCTGACGACCTGATGACCGTCTCGCTCACCTCCCCCCGCAATTTCAAGAGCCAGGATGAATACAACCGCTACCGCAAATACCTCCGCTACGCCGCCGTCGTGTATCCGTATGCCAAAGAAGCCATCAAGGTTTTTACCCAACTCAACGAGGAAACCACTGAAATGAAAAAGGGCAAGCGCAAGCGTTACTCCAAGAAAATGCAGAAAGAACTGGACGACAAATTCGAAGGGAAATTGAAAGACCTGACCAAAACGCAAGGCAAAATCCTCGTGAAAATGATTGAGCGGGAACTGGACACGCCGCTTTACGACCTCATCAAAACCTACCGGGGCGGCATGACGGCAGGCTACTGGAACACGTTGAGCAAGTTTTGGGGCTACGACCTGCGCCGGGGTTACATGGAAGGCGACGACCCGATTTTGGATGCGGTGCTGGAGGATTTTGATGTGTCGTA
>CAZHLB010000607.1:0-4600 GCA_964533005.1 uncultured Saprospiraceae bacterium | reverse complement strand
ATAAATGTTGTTGCGGGTTTATAAATGTTGATGAGGTTGTGGGGCTGCGCCCATCAACCTCATCAACTTTTATCAACCCTCATCAACCCTCATCAACCTCGTTCAACTGCCTCAGACTGAGACATTTTCGCTTTCATTTCCTGCCTTCTTTCCACTCTTGAATCCACAATTCTGGTAATGATGTACGACCCGATGAGGCTCACGGCAATGCCTTCCATCAGGATGTAAAGGCTTGCGGTGAAGGGTCTGAAATATTCCGGCAGGGGCGATTGGGCTTGCAGTTTCTGGAAAAACGGCTCGTTGAAAGTCAGGAACAAAAACATACAGAACGTGAAAGCTACCACCGCCAGCACCGAAGCATTCATGCCCAAAGCGACTGCGGAAATGTAGTTGTCCCTCGATTCAGGCTGCTCCCGGCGGAAGTCTCGGATGAGCAGATAAAGGAATCCAAGGTGAACCGCTCCGTTCAACATGCGCAATTCGTAGTGGTGACTGAGTCCAAGAATGTGGAAGAAAAGGAACAGGATTGCGAAGCCCGCAAACATCCGAATGCCGTACTTGATTGCTAAGTGATTCATGGCTTTGTGTTTTTAGTAAAAAAGGAAGGTGCAGTTTCATGTTCACTTGTCCGGCAGTTCAGGTAGGAATGCTTGAAAAAATTCAAGCATGGCAAGTTAAGCCTAAACCGGAAAAATGCTGCTTTTTTGCCCGCAAAATGCTGGCTGGATGATTGAATGGCTAAATGGCTGAATGGCTAAACAGCCATTCAGCCATTTAGCCATTCAACCATCCAAATGATTTGGAAACAAACCGCCGACCTCGCCTACCTGAACCGCCTGAACGCCAACACGTTGGGCGAAAACATCGGCTTAGAATTCACCGAAATTGGTACTGATTTTATCATTGCTAAAATGCCGGTTGACCGGCGCACGGTGCAGCCGTATGGCTTGCTGCATGGCGGCGCTTCGGTTGCGCTGGCGGAAACTTTGGGCAGCGTCGCCTCGACTTTGTGCATCGAAGATTTGGGCAAAAAAATGGCGGTGGGCATGGAAATCAACGCCAACCACCTGCGAGCGGCGAAGGAAGGTTTCGTTTTTGGCAAGGTCACGCCGATTCGCATCGGGCGGAATATTCACGTTTGGAACATCGAAATTAAGGATGAAAAAGAGCGGCTGGTCTGCGTTTCCCGGCTGACGATTGCTGTCGTTGACAAGGGATGAGGAATCAGGAATGAGGAATGAGGAATGAGGGATGAGGGGTGAAAAAGACCCGGACGAAAGTTTTCGTCCGGGTCTTTTTCATCCCTCATCCCTTATTCCTCATCCCTTATTCAAATCCACCTTTTCCGCTTGAAATAAATCACCAGCGAAATGCCGACGGCGACAAAAACTACCCAAGCCATCAGGTAGCCATACCTCCATTTTAATTCCGGCATGTAATCGAAGTTCATCCCGTAAACGCCCGCCAGGAAGGTGAGCGGGACAAAAATAGTGGTGATGATGGTCAGCACCTGGATGATTTGATTCATGCGCAGGCTCAGTTCCGAGTGGTAAAGCTCGACCAAGCCGTTGAGCATGTCCCGGTAAGTTTCCGTCAGGTCGGTGATGCGCAGGACGTGGTCGTAGAGGTCTCGCACAAAAAACTGGGTGTCTTGCGAAACGGCAGCGCAATCGCTGCGGGAGAATTTTCCAACTGCTTCCCGAAGGGGCACGACGGCTTTTCGCAGGGTGAGCATCTCGAATTTGAGCCGATGAATTTTTTCCTTCACGCCCCTGGCTCGCTGGCTGATTTCATCTTCCAGCCCTTCCATCGCCTCCTCGAATTGGTCGAGCACAGTGAAATAGTTGTCCGCTACGTAATCCACCAGCGAGTAAGCGAGGTAGTCGGCATTTTTTGAAAGAATGCGCCCCCTGCCAGCCTTCAGGTGCTCCCGAAGGGTGGCGAAAGTGTCGTCTTCAATTTCCTGGAAAGTGAGCACGAAGTTTTTCCCGAAATAAATGGCGATTTGCTCGTCGGTCAGTTCGAGGGTGGCGGGATTGAAAGTCAACTCGGAAACAATCATGAAGACGTGGTCGCCATACTCCTCGTATTTGGGCCGCTGCTGGGTGTTGAGGATGTCTTCAAGCACCAGCGAGTGCATGTTGAACTGCTTTCCAAATTGCTCGATGAGCGGAATATTGTGCAGCCCCCGAATGTCGTACCAAACGATACTGCCTTCCGTCACGCCGGGCAGTTCATCCTTTGCTAAGTGTCGGGTTTCGAGGTTGCTCTCGTTGAATTGCACTCGCAACACGAGCGGGTTTTCAACTTTCCGCTCGCCGGTGAACTCCAGCGTTCCGGGTGGTGCGCCTCTTTGCTTGCGTTTTCTTTTTTTTGCCATGCGAAAAATGAAAGCGATTGATAGCCAAGTGGCTGCAAAGCCACGAAGAAAAATCAGCATTCCCAACCTTCCGCCAATTGGGAATTTCATTCGTAGCTTCGTCGCTGTTCAGAATTTAAGTTGATAAGGGTTGATGAAGGTTGATAAGGGTTGATGTATGGCAGCCTGAAAATTCGGGGGCTGCCACACATCAACCCTTATCAACCTTCATCAACCCTTATCAACGCATCCATTTATGATTCACAACCTAAGCGAAACAAACTCCATCGCCAACCGCTTTGTCGCAGAACTGCGAGACGTCAACATCCAAAAAGACCGGATGCGATTTCGCCGCAACCTGGAGCGGCTCGGCGAAGTGTTTGCCTACGAAATCAGCAAAACTTTGGCCTACAAAACCAGCGAGGTGGAAACGCCGCTCGGCATTGCAAATGCCGCTTTGCCTAATCAGCGAGTTGTTTTGGCGACCATCCTGCGGGCTGGCATTCCTTTTCACCAAGGCTTCCTCAACTACTTCGACGATGCCGAAAACGCCTTCGTCTCCGCCTACCGCCGTCACCACAAGGACGGTACTTTTGAAATCAGCCTCGAATACGTTTCCTGCCCCAATCTCGACGGCTGCATCCTCATTATTTCCGACCCGATGCTGGCGACCGGCGCTTCGATGAACCTGGCTATCAAGGAGTTGAAAACTTTCGGCAAGCCAGCTCACGTGCATATCGTCACCGGCATTGCCTCAGCGCAAGGGGTCAGTTACGTGCGCCGCTCCAACCCCAAAGCAGACATTTGGGTGGGCGCAATGGATGAGGAATTGACGGCAAAATCTTTCATCGTTCCGGGCTTGGGAGATGCCGGGGATTTGAGTTACGGGGCAAAAGTTCAAGAGTAAAGGTTGATGAGGGTTGATGAGGGTTAATAAGGTTGATTTGCACTCCACTAAAATTTGCCTGGAACGCATCAACCTTATTAACCCTCATCAACCCTTATCAACCCTCAAAAAAGGACATGCACGGACTAAAACGAAGAGCCACAACCGCCGCCATTTTCGTAGTAATTATGCTGGCGGGCTTATTTGGAGGCAGGTACTCATTCATTGCTTTGTTTGCCACCATCACGGCGCTTTGCCTGTGGGAATACCTGAGCCTGATGCTCGACCGGCACACCCGGCGAGATTTTACCCGAATGGTGATTGGCGTGGCTTTCGGGCTGACGCCATTCGTGCTGGCGGCTATGTTTCAACTTGGGCAAATCAAGTTCGAGGAGCAATTTGTCATCGTCACTTCCTTCCTGTTTTTTCCATTCATTTTTTTGGCTTTCATCTACGAGCTTTTCACCGGCTCGGCGACGCCGTTTCAAAACGTAGCTACTATTGTTTTGGGCATGATTTACATCGGAGCGCCCTTTGCCTTGCTGGATTTCATCGCTTTCAACGGCGACCAGTTTTATGCAAAAACCGTCTTCGGTTTGCTGGTTCTGACCTGGATGAACGACACGGGGGCTTACCTCATCGGCTCACGTTTTGGCAAACACAAGTTACTGCCTCGCATTTCACCAGGAAAAACCTGGGAAGGCACACTCGGCGGCGTCGTGGTGACGTTTCTCGTGGCATTTTTGCTCTGCTTTTTTGAAAATGTGCATCGGCTGATTGACTGGTTTGTGCTGGCGGGCATCGTTTCCGTTTTCGGCACGATGGGCGATTTGATTGAGTCCATGCTCAAGCGCAGCGTCGGGGTGAAGGACTCCGGGAATTTAATGCCGGGTCATGGTGGCGTGCTCGACCGCTTCGATGCGTTCATATTTCTGCTGCCTTTTGCGGCAGCGTATCTGTTGTACATTCGTTGACTTGTGATTGGTGATTAGTGACTGGTGATTGGGATGCCCAATCACCAGTCACTAATCACCAATCACCAATTACTACTGGTTCAAATTAGACGCACAATGAAAAAATTTCTGCTTTTCAGCCTCTTGGCTTTGGTATTCACAGTGGCATTTTGCGATGAAGCTTATGCCCAAAAAAAGAAGAAAAAGAAGAAGTCTTCCGAGAACGATGAGTACTTCGATGAGAGCGGTTTCGCCAATAAACTTTGGTATGGCGGGAACTTCAACCTGGGCTTTGGCGGGGACAGTTATCAAAGCCAGTTCGTCTTTGGCGTGTCGCCGATGGTAGGTTACAAATTGATTGGCGACGTGCTTTCGGTGGGCCCCAGGGTGGGCTTCGAGTAC
>CAZHLB010000606.1:0-4602 GCA_964533005.1 uncultured Saprospiraceae bacterium | reverse complement strand
AATAGCGTCGTAGCTGTTAAACCACGTCAAGCCACGATATCCGCTATATTTTTTTACCAGCCAAAATGCCAGCAATGACAAATAATCATGAAAAACAACCAGCTTATATTTTCCCGTTTGAAGCTCCCGGCGCAGCGCAAAACAGTAGCGGAAAAAACGGGCGAACTTCCATATCGTGCCTTTTTGCGCAGCGGCAAGATTGGGTAACGGGTCGCCGACTTCTTTCAAAATTGGCTGATGCGGGTAGTTTTCCACCGGAAAATCCAGGTTGTTGCGCAGCAAAGTGACCGATTTGAAATGCTGCGCCATAACGAGAATGGCGTTGAGCGTGGGTGGTTCGGGCAGGCTGCTGTATTGGCAGACGAGGACGGGTTGGGTTGCCAGATTTTTCAGGCGGGTTTGTGGTTGGGTCATTGTAAGTGTGGAGTTGGTGCTCATGATTTTGTCTGGAACTAACCTTTCCGAAAGTTTCAAACTTTCGGAAAGGTGGGGTGCATCTGGCGGTGGCGGAGCAAACCTTTCCGAAAGTTTCAAACTTTCGGAAAGGTGGGGCTTGATGCAAAAACAGCCTGCCCCGGCTGCCGCTCTTGCCGTTGAATTTGACTTAAAAGAAAACCGGCGTACCGCTCTCCGTACCCATCCCAAGTCCATTGCTGCCCGCCGGATTTCGTTGCGGCAGCTTTCATAATCGCCAGACGTTCAGGGTGTTCGTACAAAAATTGCAGGCGCTCTGCCATGCCTGCCGAGTCTCGCACGGGCACGATAAAGCCGTTTTTGCCTTCTTCCAAGGCGTCTTTTCCACCTGTATTTTCGGAGGCAATGACAGGGACGCCGCAGGCAAGCATTTGCAAAATGGTCATGCCGTAGCCGTCTTCGAGCGAAGGTTGAATGCCCACGTCGCAGGCGGCGAGGTAGCCGGGCAGGTCGTAGTGATTGAGGTGACCGAAGAATTTCCAGTTCGGGCGGGCATATTTTTCCACCGTGCTGCGCATCTCCTCGTCCACTTTGCCGATGAACCAGACTTCCAATTTTTCCGGCGGAATATTCAGTTGTTCCAATGCCTGGAACATGTAAATCAGCCCTTTCCGAATGATGAGGCTGCCCAGGTACAGCACCCGGAATTTGCCTTTTTCAGCCTCCACCGGCACGGCATTTTGAAAATAAGTGCTTGAACCGTAAGGATTTACGACCAATTTTTCCGCCGGGACGCCATGCGCCAAAAATGACTGGCGCACAAATTCGCTGGGGATGGAAATGAAATCCACCTCGTCATATTCTTCCAATTCCTGTTCGACGGTGCGTCGGTCAATTCGGAACGGCAAGCCGAATTTTTCAAATTCCTCCCTCAAAATGTCGTCTTGAAATTGGATGTGGGCGCTGCCCCGCTCGAGGACGGTGATTTTTCCTGCCTGTTTTGCCTGCCGCAATGCCCGCAGCGACATGCCGCTCCAGCCGATGAAAACTTCGTAATCCTGTTTGCCCCGCAATTTCCCGGCGACCCACTTGTCAAATAAGGTATTGACGAGGTGCGGGTCGGCTTTCAATTTCGACAGCATGGCGAGGGGAACGATGGTCTGAAACTTTGAAACGGGAATTTTTTCCTTGTCCATCCTGCCTGCGAAGCGGCGCAGGAGTGTGTTTTTTTCGTAGGAATAGGTGGTGAAAAGCTGCTTCAGCAAGCCATGTTTTTCCAACTGTTCCGCCAGGTGGAAGGCGTGAAATTTACCGGAACAGGAAATGGTGACCATTAATTTTGAGGCTTGACAACACTTTTAGTGCTGACAGGTCTTACCAATTGTTGACTTGCCGACAGGTAGGCAGGGTATTTTTCAACCAGGTGAGGGATTAATTCCGCAGCCATAATTCGAGCAATCTGCGCTGAACCTTCCTTCGTGCAATGGATGAAATCGTAGTAATACTTTGAATTTTTAGGCATTTTCGAGGCAACGTCCATGCAAAATACGCCTTCGGCGGCGCACAATTCGAGCAATGCCTGGTTGTTCGCCTGCAAAATTGCCCAGGAGAGCTTGCCGTTTTCGCCGTTCACGGTCGCAACAGTTTCCAAATTGACCCCGGTTAAGCTGTCCACGCCAACGCCGATGAGCGAAGGCTGCGTGGCAAAAACCGGCTCGACGTTGTTTTCCCGGCAAAGCTTAATGAGCCGCTCAATCCTTTTTTTGTACGCCGGAACGTACTTCACCTTGTATTCTTCGACCTGCCGGACGATGGTCGAGTCAGGAAAAATAAGGCTCGGCAGCTTGGCGAGGTCAACTTCATGGTGCGACAAGCCTCTTTTTTTCGCCCTCATCGCTCGCCAGAAATTGCGGGCGAAGCCGATGGTTTTCACGTTGTATTCCAGCCATTCCCGCCATTTTACCTCTTGCTTGAACATGGATTGGTCGAAGCTATTCAGGTCGTCCCGCCGCACGTCGTTGATGCCGACGTAAAAAAGAAGGAGGTTTGGCTTCAATTTCAACAGGTGGTCTTCCAGCAAAATGGCGTGCCCGAAGGTGCTTTGCCCATCCAAACCGGCATTGTTGACCCAAGTTTTTTGAAGGTCTTGCTTGAGCAAATCACTCAGTTGGCTCGTCCAATCCTGCCCGTCCGACAGGTGAAAACACTCAGTGGTGCTGCCGCCGACGGTAAAAATGGTGAGGTATTCCGCCCAATTTTCCGGCGCATTTTCACCCCGAAACCCCAGTGCATTTTTGCGGTGGACGATAACAGAGTCGAGTTTTGGATTGGTCGTGTTGTAAAAGATGTGGGTTTTGTTGGCAGGCAGAATGATTTTGCTGCCTTGCACCCGGAACTGAACTGGCGAGAACAATCGCAGAAATATTTCCAGAATCAGCAGGCTAAACAGCATTCCAACAAAAAGTGCGAGCAGATTTTTTTTCACGATTGAGCCAGGGAAGATGTTGCCTAACGCCTCGCTGCGAGCGCTGCGGCGGACAAAACGTGTTAGTTGATAAAAGCTGAACCACTCAACTTCGGCGAAATTTCATGCCGACTTCGACCTTATTCAAAAATGAACAGCTTTGGAGAGGGGCTTCCGCAGCTTGTCATTTCCTGTTTGCAGTTGCTCAAAAACTTCCTGCACCTGCCCCGCCCGCCGCTCGTAAGAATAGCCCGAAACCACCGACCGTTTCCTCGCCTGGCGGCGGATTTCGGCAGCCTCAGCTTCCGGCAAAGCCAAAATTTGCTTCGCCTTTGTCGCCATTTCCTTCATGGTTTGGTACAGAAAAACCTCTTTTTCCGGCTCAAAAAACGCCCGATGCTCAGGGCTGTCGGGCGAAAGCATGATGCCGCCGACTGCCGGAATTTCAAAGGTGCGCATGTTGTGCGAGCCTTCGTTGTGCGGGCGGAAGATGTTGATTTGCAGGCGGTAAGCTCTCATTTTTCGCCAAAAATCCTTGCCGTAGGTAGCCTCGTGCAGGCGGATATTGGGCAGGTTCGGCAGGTGCCGTTCCCAGCCGTGACCGTACACGTCCACCGGGATTTCATTTTTTGCCAAATACTTCAAATGTGCCGCCCGAATCTCGTCCGGGTTGCCGATGAAACAGGCACTTTGTATTTCCGGCTCGTCTTTCACCTCCTCAAAAGTCGGCTCCGGCAGCTCGTAGCCGAAGGGCAAAAACGCTGTCGGGATGCCAAATTCCCCCTCGATTCGCCGCTGCACCGAGTGGCTGTAACAAAAATGCAGGTCGTACAAACCGATGCTTTGGCTCACATTTTTATTGCCGCTGCCGGCGGTGGAAAACAGGAAAGGATGGTCGGGATTGTAGTTGGCGATTTTGACGCCGAGGTGTTTCATGCCGAGCAAGGCTTTGGGCAGGATGCGCATTCCCTTGAAAATCAAGGCGAAATCAGGCTTGGTCTCGTCCACTTTTTCCAGCAGTTCCCTGGCGATGGTCTCGTAGATTTTGGTCAAGCCCAGTTTGAAAGCGAATTTGTTCAGCTTGTTTCGGCGGTAAAAATTATCGAAAACGTCCTCCGCCGGGTACTCGAAGACCTCGGCGTTTTGGCGCAGGTAGCGGGAAAAGTGATTTTCGAGCGCCCAGGATTTGAATTGACCGACGAGGAGGATTTTCATTGGGAAAAGCTGACAGGTCGGAAACCGCTTTTGGAGAGAAAAAAAATGAAATTTTTTTTCTCTCCAAAAGCGGTTTCCGACCTGTCAGCTTTTGTCTTGGCTTCTTGCCAGATTTAGCCTTTAATATTCTTCAATGGATGCAATTTGGCTGATGCTATTATTTCTTCTATATGCATGAGCCAATTAGCTTTTTGCTCTGCAGTGAACCCATATTCTTCCGAATGCTCATCCTGGCGGATATTTTCTACAAAGAATTCCAGTAATTTGATTCGCTCCAACCTGGATAATGACAATGCTTCTTTTTTTAATTGTTCGATATCCATGATAGTAAAATTTTAGTGGTTTTCAGGAGCTATGAATTGGACTGAACGTCGGCAGGGTTCCAAACCCTGCCGACGTTGAAGAGCTTATTTTTTTGGCTCATGTGGCGTCTGAGTGAAACATCTGTCTGCAAGTCTGCAAGTCGCTTTGTCATTCTCGAAGAGAACCTCCACGTCCCACCGGGCAGC
>CAZHLB010000605.1:0-4618 GCA_964533005.1 uncultured Saprospiraceae bacterium | reverse complement strand
ATTTTTCAACTTCAACCTCCAAATCGCAGGTGTCACCTTTGAGCTAAACAGATGCAAAAAATGAAACTCAACATCTTCTGGTTTCGACGGGATTTGCGGCTCGAAGACAATGCCGGGCTGTTCCATGCGCTCAAAAATGGGCTGCCCGTCCTGCCTGTTTTCATTTTCGACCGAAACATCCTCGATGGTTTGGAGGACAAGAAAGACGCCAGGGTGGAATTCATTCACCTGGAAATCAGGCGCTTGCAAGCAGAGTTGGAAGCCTTTGGCAGCGGCATCGCCGTCTTGTTTGGCAAGCCGGAAGAAGTTTTTATCCAACTGGCAAGTCAACTTGAAATTCACGCAGTTTTCACCAACCACGACTTCGAGCCTTACGCCATCCTACGAGATGAAGCCGTGAAAAACCTCCTGGCTGAAAAAAATATCGCCTTCCACACTTTCAAAGACCACGTGATTTTTGAGAAAAACGAGGTGGTCAAGGACGACGGCTCGCCTTATCTCGTCTTCACGCCATACCGTCGGAAATGGGAGGAGGTTCTTTTTTCAAAAACGGAACCTGTCCCTGGCTCGAATGGCAAAGTAGAGCCGCTTTCCTTTTTTCTAAAGCCTTATCCCACAGCAGATTACTTCTCCAATTTTGTCAAAATCACGCCTGAAATCAGGCAACTCACTGCTGAAATTCCGAGCCTGAACGAACTTGGCTTCGTAGCGGTGGGCGCTGCGTTTCCGCCAAAATTCAGCACGTTCAAGTTAGTGAAAAACTATGCCGACCACCGGGATTTTCCTGCCTTCGAAAGCACGACGAAATTGAGCGTTCACTATCGTTTCGGCACGGTGAGCATTCGGGACAAGGCTCGCAAGGCGCTGAAAATCAGCGCCTCCTACCTGAACGAGCTTGCCTGGCGGGATTTTTTTGCCATGATTTTGCATCATTTTCCCCAGGTGGTTTCCGAGCCGTTTCGCCCGGAATTTCAGCAGGTGGAATGGCGAAACGACGAGGAAGAATTTCACCGCTGGTGCATCGGGCAGACCGGCTACCCGCTCGTGGACGCAGGCATGAGGGAACTCAACGATACCGGCTTCATGCACAACCGGGTGCGCATGGTCACCGCCAGTTTTCTGACCAAGCACCTGCTGGTGGACTGGCGCTGGGGCGAGGCTTATTTTGCCAAAAAACTGCTCGACTACGACCTCGCCAGCAACGTCGGCAACTGGCAATGGGCGGCGGGTTGCGGGGTGGATGCTGCGCCGTATTTCCGCATTTTTAACCCGGATGCTCAGGTGGAAAGGTTTGACAAAGACTTGGAATACGTGAAAAAATGGGTGCCGGAACTGAAGACGAAGGAATACGTGGAGCCGCTCGTTGACCATGTTTTTGCAAGGGAAAGATGTCTGAAAGTTTTTCGCAAAGCATTGAAAGACAGGGAGAAAGTGACGGTGTGACTTCAAGTAACGCCGTCACTTGGGCACTACTCAAGCCAGTCTTTACTTCCAGATAATTCAAGTTTCTATTTTTGCCGCCATGGACATAAAAATTCAAAACCTGAGCAAGAGCTACGGCTTCCAAAAAGCGGTGGACGACATCACTTTCGAGGTCAAAACCGGCGAAATTTTAGGCTTCCTGGGCCCCAACGGCGCCGGTAAAACCACCACCATGAAAATCATCACCGGCTACCTCGAACCCAACGAGGGCGACGTATTCATCGGCGGTAAAAGCGTTCGTGAGGGAGGCATACAGCAGAACATTGGCTAGCTACCTGAGCACTACCCGCTCTACTTGGAAATGGCCGTGATGGACTACCTCGGATTTTGCGCTTCCATCCAAGGCATGAACAAGGCGGACGTTCCCGCCCGCATTCGCCAAATGGTCAAGGTCTGCGGCTTGAACGATGAAAAACACAAGAAAATCGGGGAGTTGTCGAAGGGCTACCGACAGCGGGTAGGATTGGCGCAGGCGATGATTCACGACCCGGAAATTCTCATCCTCGACGAGCCGACCACTGGTCTCGACCCGAACCAAATCGTGGAAATTCGGGAGCTTATCAAAAACATAGGCAAGGAGAAAACCGTGATTCTCAGCACCCATATCCTGCCGGAAGTCGAAGCTACCTGCGACCGGATTCTCATCATCAACAAAGGCAAAATCGTGGCGGACGGCACGGCTGCGACCCTGCGAAAGCAAGCCCAGGGACAGCAAGTGCTGCACGTGCGCATCGAAGATGGCGACCTGAACGACGTGTTTGAAAAATTGCGCAGCCTGCCCACCGTCGCCGCCGTGGAATTGCTCGACCGGGCGGCACAACGCTTTGAAATTCAAGGGAAAGCGGAGGCAACCGCCAACCGGGATGTGTTTCAACTTTGCGTGAAAAACAAGTGGGCGCTGACGGAAATGGTGCCTTTCGAGACGAGGCTGGAAGATATTTTTAGAGACTTGACGGTAAACTGAAAATTGACTTCCATCCCGGAACTATGAAGTAAACTCACAAAACATGAATGAGCAAGACTTGCCTATCGCCGACTTCGATGCCCGCATCAAGAGAGCCATCGAAGTCATGCATGAGTTTTTCATGCGCCTGTTTTTTCCCAAACTTTCCATGCGGCTTCTATTTCCCGACGTAGCGCCTTCATTGGACAAGGAACTTCAAAAAATCTTTGCCGATTGGGAAAAACAAGGCTGGACGCTCGGCGACAAACTGTTTGGTTATCATACTGCCGATGGAAGCCAACACTTTGTCTTGGTTCACGTGGAAGCGCACGGCAGAGACAATGCTGCTTTCAAGGAACTTCAATTCGTGCGCTTTTATCGCCTTCGTGAAAAATTCCCGAATGCGAAAATCACGCAGTTGGTCATTTACACGAGTGAAAGTGTGCCGCCACGACCTTTCGAGTACCGCCTGGAATTTGAAGGCACGTTGACCATTCACCGTTTCAATATTTATCTGGTGAAAAAACAGAGCAGGCGGACATTGGCGAAATTGAGCCAGACCAACCCGTTCGCTTTGGTTATCCTGGCTTTGCTGGAAAACATCGAAACGAAAAACGACGCCGAACGTCGTCGCAAAACCAAGCTGCGTTTGATGCGGTTGTGTTTGGAAAGCCCGTTCAAAGACTTGATTCGGGAGTTGTTTATCTTTGTCGAGTTCACGATAGCCTTGCCAAAAAATGATGAAATCATTTTTTGGGAGGAGCTGACGCAAATCATTCACAAGCCAATGAAAGCTTTAGTTGAAACACATCCGGAAGCTGGAATGACCATTCAGCGCATGATTTTTAATGGAAAAACATACCGTGAATTTATTGAAGAAAGGGACAGGGAAAGAGATAGAGAAAGAGATAGGGAAAGAGACAGAAAAGAAATTCTTGCCATGCACAAAATTGGCATTGAATCAGTAAAAATCGCTCTTGTTTTGGGTGTCGAAAAGAAATACGTAGAGAAGATTATTACTGAATCCAAGAAAGAAATGAATGGAAAGAATGGTTCAGCCACTGCGTAACAGGCTAATAATCCAAAAATAAAAAGGGGAAGCTATTGATTTTCAATGGCTTCCCCTTTTTACTTCCCCGCCTTTTGCCTTCACTTTTGCCTTTTTACTTTTCCCTTTTTACTTAAACTCAATCGTATATCTCAAAGTCGGAAAAATCGGCAACAAACTCACCTGCACCGGCTCCTTGAAAATTTTATTGTCGTCCGTGAACCTGTTCCGCAAGGTGACGAAAAACGGATTTTTGCGATTGTAGGCATTATAGACGCCCAAAATCAAGGTATGACGGGCTTTCCGTTGCGAAAAAAGGTAGTTCACCGAGAAGTCGAGACGATGGTAGGCAGGCAGGCGAAATCCGTTCAACTCATCAATCACCAGCGGGTGCGTGATGATGCCGGAGGGTAAAATGAAATCGTACTCCTGGCTCGGAAAAGTGAATGCCGAGCCGGAAGCATACGTGAAGCCAGATGAAAAATCCCACCGCTTGCCGAGTTTGTACAAAAGTTGCAAGTTCAGGTTGTGGCGGCGGTCGAGGCGGTGCGGGAAGGATTCGCCGCCGTTGATTTCAGTGCCGAATTTTCGCTCCGTCCAACCGAGGGTGTAACTGAGCCAGCCGCCGAATTTGCCGCTCTCTTTTTTCAGCAAAAATTCCAGCCCGTATGCCCAACCCGTTCCGATGGAAACCAAGTCCTGCCAATTTTGAAAATCCACCGAATCCAAGCCGGAGCCGCTGAAATTCAATAGGTTGCGCATGGTTTTGTAATAGCCTTCGACGCTCGCTTCGATGCCGTTTCCTAATTTTCGATGGATGCCGCCAGCGAATTGCCAGGAATGTTGAGGCGGCACCCGGCGGGTGGCGCTCACCCAAAGGTCTTTTGGCAAGCCGATGCTGTTCGGGCTGAGCAGGTGCAGGAACTGGCTCATCCGGCAGGCGGAGGCGGAAAAGGACAGTTTTTCTTTTTCAAAAAAGCGAACCAACAGCCTCGGTTGCGGTGAAAAATGAAGCGTCCCGTCCACCGCCAGCGCCGATGCCCGCAAGCCTAAATTGAGGGTGACAAAATCGGAAGGGCGAAATTCATCCTGCAAATAGGCGTCGAGCTCAACCGATTCGAGCACTCGTTTTTGCCAGTCGCCGA
>CAZHLB010000604.1:0-4623 GCA_964533005.1 uncultured Saprospiraceae bacterium | reverse complement strand
GTGTGTGGGGCGCAGAGGTTCTCTACGAGAATGACAAAAGCGACTCAGTCAGACGCGCTAAACGGTTACTTTTCCTTTTCACTTTTGACTTCGCAAACATGAACCAGCCACTTCACCGGACTCGTGCGCAAGAATCCCGCGCAGCCATCCAGCAACTTTACATTTCGATGCGCCACCTGTTCATACGGGGCGGCTACAAACCGCTGGGCGTCAGCGGCGAAGCCATGCGGGAGGCGCTGATGACGCTCCGACCGGAAATTTATGGCTCCATTTCCGACCCGGAGCGGGTAGAATTGGAAGGTTTGCTCTACGTTTTCCAGCGCCTGCCGCAAGGCATCGAGGAGTGCCGCTACATTCGATTCATTGCAAAGGAAGGTTTCGAGACGTCTGGTTTTCAACCGATTATCCCCGCCAAACGCCGCCGCAATTGTTACCGGATAGACGACGAGCAGATGTTCATCGAACTGACCAACGGGCGCAGCGACATCTACGATATCCTCTCCCACCTGACTTTCATGTACGTCGAAGCCGAAAAAATTCGCCGCAATTGCCTCGACGTAAAAAGCCGCAAACGCCGGGATTGGCTGAACCTGGAAAAAATCATCCTGTCAGAGGAGCAAGGTGAGCCTTTCGACGAGGAAGTTGCCTGCACCTACCTCAGCAGCTTGCTTGGCAGAACTTTCGAGGAAACGGTCGCCGCCGCTCACCGCTTCGACCAAACGCCGCGTGTGAACAGCCTTTTTCACATTGTTTATTGGCTCGGCAAACTTTCCATCGAAGAAGAATTGGAGCAAAACGACCGGGAAATCAGCTTCTCCACCGCCCTCCGGGAAAAAATCGGGCACCACATCTACGGCGAGTCGTGGGCGCTCGCCATCAAAACTTTCCTGCACAAAAAAGGCTGGCTCAAGCGGCCCATCCACATCATCAGTTCCAATCCGCATAGCGTGATGAACAGCTTGTACGCCTACGCAGCCCTGCGGGAAATTTCAACTTCTGACACGCTGGAAGGCATCGCCCGTGAACTGAGCCACGAGCAAAACCACGAGTGGCGACACTTGGTCGAGCAGCAAGCCCGTGAAAACGGCATGTTTCAACTGGACGACACGAGCGGCACGAACATCATGGTTCAAATTTTCGACGCCACGCAAATCAAGCCCGACTCGTTGCCGCCTGAAATTCAATGGGATGCGGATTTCATCAAAAAAGAAAAGCCCATCCTGCTGGTCATGGACTACGCTTTTGGAGAGCAAGGTTTCGAGGTGATGGATGAGTTGTTGAAGCCCTTTGAATTGCTCCCGCCAGCAACGGAGGACGAGCCTGCGCCCAAGCCTGAAAAAATTCCCCTCTGGGTCGAGTCCATTTCCATCATGGGCAAAGCAGGCATTTTGGAAGGCGGCAAAGGCGACATCATGGTTCCCACCGCCCACGTTTTCGAAGGCACGGCTGACAACTACCCGGTGGAAAATGAATTCAGCAAAGCCGATTTTGAAGGCAACGGCTTGCGGGTCAATGAAGGCACGATGATTACCGTCCTCGGCACTTCCCTGCAAAACGAGGACATTTTGCGCTACTTCGTGAAATCATCCTGGCGGGCAGTTGGGCTGGAAATGGAGGGTGCACACTACATCAAAGCCATCCAGGCGGCGTCGAAAATTCGCAAAAGCATCAGCGAAAACGTCAAGCTGCGCTGCGCTTATTATGCTTCGGACAACCCGCTGCTGACCGGGCACACACTTGCCTCCGGCAGCTTGGGCGAGGAAGGGGTGAAGCCGACTTATTTGATTACGGTGAAAATTTTGAATGCCATCGGGCGACGGGGAGAAGTACCCGCTTGATTTGAAGCCAGATTCACGTCAAGAATTGGAATAAGTTTGTTCAACATTAAAAAACATGGCGAAAGACAAATACCACGAACTTGTAAAACGGTCATTAACCAAGGAGGGTTGGAAGATAACCGACGACCCTCTTTATGTTGACACCCAGCGAAGGAAAGTAAAAATAGACCTTGCCGCCGAACGATTGATTGGGGCAGAAAAGGAAGGAGAAAAAATAGCCGTGGAGATTAAAAGCTTTATCAACCTGTCGCAGGTTTATGATTTTTATCGGGCTTTGGGTCAAAATCTATATTACAGTGTTGCTTTGGAATTTGCCGAATCCGATAGAAAATTGTTCTTGGCTATACCGGATGATACTTACTACGACTTTTTTGCCGAACCGATAACCCAGGAAATTGTCAGGCGTTTTTCAGTTCACCTCATTGTTTACAGCATCGAGCAAGAAAAAATAGTCGAATGGAAAAAGTAAAAAAATACCGCAGCCTCGTTCGGGAAATCATTCAATCAGAATATGAAAGTTTGTTGGACAACCCCAACAAGGCAGTCAAGCCCCTTTTTATTCAAGATGAAAAAAACGGGCACTATATGCTTTGTCTCGACGGCTGGCAAGGCGCTCGCCGAATCTACGGCTGCTCCATTCACGTGGAAGTTACCGGGCAAGGTAAAATATGGCTCCACCTCGACGAGACAGACCTCCAAATAGGTCAAATGCTTTTAGAAAAAGGAGTGCCCAAAAAAGACATCGTGCCTGGTTTCATTTCTCCGGTAAGACGCCCCGATACGGAATTTGCGGTCGCTTAAAAACAGATGACCACCTCTCAAATACTCATCTTCTCCTGCTGAGCCGCCGTCCATCAGCCTGGCTACTTCCTCCAAATTCCGGCGGCGCAGTCAAATCTTGGATAATTTTGCGGCGGTTTCGACGCCTGGGGAAGCGGCAACTTTTTCAGCCCTTGCAAGTTTTTATGCGAAACTCTGAAAACGGTCGTTTGAGGGGTTTGCCAACCAAAAAATTCAAGCACCGGAGGCGTTGATTTTTTCAAAAACAACCCTCTTGACGATGCAACCAAGCCAAAAAAACACTTCCTGCTTTTAAAAAGAAGGGCAAATAGGTTCTCTCCGGCTACGTCAAACACCAAATTTGAATTTATGCGCTATTTAAAATTCACCTGCCAACTGGCATTGGGCATTCTTTTCTACTGCCTCGCCCCGGCGCTTTTCGCTCAAAAGATGACCATCATCAAAGGCGCCGTCGTGGACGCTGACACGAAAGAGCCGCTGCCTTTCGTCAATATCGCCTTCACCGGGACGACCGTCGGCACGACCAGCGACCTGGACGGCACTTATGTGCTGGAGTCGAAATTCGCTGCCAACACGATGCAAGTTTCTTACGTCGGCTATGAAACGCAGACTATTCCCATCCAACTCAACATGCGGCAGGAGGTGAACGTCGCCCTCGCCCCCATCTCCATCAAGCTTGCCGACGTGGAAATCAAGGCAAAAAAAGGCGGCTACAAGCGCAAGGACAACCCGGCGGTGGCGCTGATGAAAAACGTGATTGACCGCAAAGACGACAACCGCATGGAGGCGCTTGATTTTTACCACCTCGACAAGTACGAGAAAATCGAGTTCGACATCAACAACTTCGACCCGGAGAAATTCAAGAAGCGCAAGGCGCTCAAAAAATTCGAGTTCCTCTTCGATTACGTGGATACTTCGGAGTTGAACGGCAAGCCCTACCTGCCTTTTTTCATCCAGGAAACCGCTGCCAAAATCTATTATCGCAAAGACCCGCAAGCCAAAAAAGAATACCGGGAAGGCGTCAAAGTCACCGGCATCGAGGAATACGTGGACTTGAAAGACTTCACCACGATGCTCGACGTGCTGTACCAAAACGTCAACATTTACGAGGACAACGTGCGCATTCTCGACCTCGCTTTCATGTCGCCGCTCAATCCCATCGCCAACACGTACTACCGTTTTTACATCACCGACACGACGGCAGTGGTCAACGACGTGCCTTGCACCCGGGTCTCGTTCATGCCGGTCAACAACCAAAATATCGCCTTCAAAGGCGACCTGTTCATCAAGCGGGACAGCTCCTACGCAGTGGTGAAAGCCGACTTCGGTATCACCCGGCAGATTAACCTCAACTTCATTCAAGACTTGAAATTGGTGCAGGAATTCACCGAGCGGGAAGGCGTTTGGGTGCTCTCGAAAGACCAGTTGGTTATTGATTTTGCGCCTTTCAAAAAAGGCACTGGCGTCTTCGGCACGAGGCAGGTGGACTACACGAACCACGTTTTCAACCAAAAACAAAACGACTCGAAGTACGAGGGAACGCAAAACGTCGTCTCCTCCACCGACGCCTACAAAAAGGACGAAACCTTCTGGGAAACCGCCCGCCAGGACACGCTGACCGAGAAGGAGCAAGGCATTTACCAGATGATTGACACCCTGCAAAAAGTGCCGACTTTCCGCACGGTGGTCAATGTCCTCAGCATATTCGGCACGGGTTACAAGGCATTTGGGCCCGTGGACGTGGGGCCCGTCGGTGCATTTTACAGCTTCAACCCGGTGGAAGGTTTGCGCCTGAAAGTGGGCGGCGAGACGAACCTGAAATTTCACCCCAAGCTGGTGTTCGCAGGCTACACGGCTTATGGTTTCAAGGATGAGGAATGGAAATACGGCGGGTCGTTTTTGTACTCGTTCCGGGACAATTTCAAGGCGAACCCGAAGCATTATTTCCGCATCGGTTACCAGCACGACGTGAACTTAGTGGGTC
>CAZHLB010000603.1:0-4627 GCA_964533005.1 uncultured Saprospiraceae bacterium | reverse complement strand
GTCGCACCTGCCGGAAGCAAGGCATGTCGCAAGATTTCCCGGCGAAGCCGGAAGCCATTTTTTTCCTCGAAAACAAGTGGAAAAGCAAGTGGCAGCCAGGCCAAAACCGCCAGCGAAAGCAACACTTTCGCCCATTCGTGGGTAGTGAAAAATGCAGGATTCATGGGCGGTTCAGTTTGATTTTCATGTCTTTCGCAGAGTCTCGCCGAAACTTGGATTGCAGCAGGCGCATGAGCGGGTAGCCCAATTTGGCAAGCCAATGCCGGGGACGGCTGATGGCTTTGATTTGGTAAAAAACTTCTCCATTTTCCAACTCGACCAGGAACAATTCCTCGCCCTGCTCGACGTGCCCCGGCAGTGTTCCGTAAGCAAAACCGAAGCGACCCGGCTCGTTCACGACATACAAAATGCGGCAGGGCAATCCCCACCAAATGCCTAAAAATCGAGCGCACATGGCGACGGTCGTGCCGGCTTCGATGGGCGCATTTTCAGGGAAAATCTTCGTCCAGGCGGCGGGGAACATTTGCCAGCGGCGGATGGCTTCGCAAGCCTGGTGGAAATCAGTCTCGCCTTCGCCAATTTTCACCCGCAGAAAATCATTGTCGAAGTCTGGGATGGCTTGATTTTGCTGGGTTGTGTGAAGCGGTTCATAAGAAAATGGGAGGTGATTTTGGCTGGAAATGTGGGGCTGCCAGGCAGTTTTGGCGGGCAGCCGAAGCGAAAGGTGCATACTGTTTTTTTGCAGCGAAACAGGGAAACGGAAGATTGGTTCTTGGTAACCGAGCCACCGCTTGAAAGTTACTTCAAAGTGAAAAGCAAAAAACTGCCGCCGACATTTACCTTTGAAAAACAAAAACAGACACCGCTTTGAACGACGCTGAAACATACGTTGAAAACTACTTGCGCAGCCTGCTGCCGGACTTCCAACGCAAAGGCTTGGGACAGTCGGTAACGGAATTGAACGTTTGGGAGAAAGTGCTGATTTACAAATACTCGCTCGACGGGTACGAGAGTTTGAACAAGGCACTGAGGCGTGGAAAGCCGCACCCGATGGAGCGATTGTTGAATGAGGCGCTGGCTAAGTTGCCAGACTTTGAAGATGTGGTTTTCAGAGGCGCAGATTTAGGTGAATCCAAAAAACAATTTTACAAGCAAGCGTTTGAAAATCAGGAGGTTTTCACTGAACCTGCTTTTTTATCAGCATCAAAATTCATGTCGATAGCCAATATGTACAGCAGGGGAAATTGCATTTTTCACATTGACAGCTTGCACGGCAAAAGCATTGAAGAACTGGCTTTTTTTGGCGTGGGAAGTGGTCAAAATGAGCGAGAAATATTATTTCGCAGCAGTTCCAGGTTCTTGATTACCGGCTTGGCTGAAATTGAAGGATTGACGCAATTCACCGTTAAAGAAATTGACCAACCATGATAGACGTATCGCAATTTTTAGACAGAAAAAACAAGTTTGATAAAGCCGATATCGAGCTTGTATCCAACTTGTCTTTTAAGGCTTTTCACTTGGGCATGGAGGTAACTAATTCCAACATTGAAAAGCGAATGCTTTTGTTGGAACAGTACATTCAGTTCTTGAACAAACTCTTGCGCTCGGAGCTAATTCAATCCAATGAACAGCACGTAGAATTAGTGAAGGTGATTGTCAACTTAAAGGCGCAACTCGAAGTTTTTGAAGTCCTCTCTGGCAAAGTCAAACTCGAAGACCTACAGGCTGCCGCCGAGCGAATGGGCAAAAAGTCGCAGTCGGCAGTCAGGGAATTTTGAGCAATGCCGGCAATGAAAAAAGCCTCAAAGTGGCGCACTTCGAGGCTTTTTCATGCCTGAATCCGTGCCGCCGAACTCCAGTTCGGCGGAGTGTTTGCTCAGCGCCGAACTGGAGTTTTGGCGACACGGTTGCGACGTTCACACTGCCTGCACCACATCATACTGCGTAATCACATGCAGTTGTCCAGCCTTGTCCTTCGCCACCACGGCATGAATATTCTTATTCAAATACTTGCTCAATTGCCGGAACGGCAAATCCTCCTCCACCATGGGGAACGGCTTGCCCATCACGCTTTCCACCGTTCTTTCCGAGTGCTGCATCGGGTTTTCGAGCAAGAATTTCAGCACGTCTGACTCGTTCACGCTGCCGACCATCTCGCCGTTTTGCATCACTGGCATTTGAGAAAGGTCACGTTCTTTCATGGTGTTGAATGCCTGGCGAACCGTGTCGTCCGGCTTGACAGAGAAAAATGTTTTGTCCCGTTTCATGGCAACCAAGTCCCTGACTTTCAACTCGCTATCTAGAAATCCCCGCTCCCGCATCCAGTCGTCGTTGTAAATTTTGGCAACGTAGCGGCTGCCGTGGTCGTGGAAAATGACGACCACCACGTCCTCTTTTGTTAGCCGGTCTTTGAGTTGGTGCAACCCGGCAATGGCGCTGCCCGCCGAGTAGCCGAGCAAAATTCCTTCCTCTCGTGCGATGCGCCGAGCCATGACCGCACCGTCCCGGTCGGTGACTTTTTCCATCAGGTCAATCACGCTGAAATCCACGTTTTTCGGAATGATGTCTTCGCCAAAACCTTCGGAGACGTAGGGGTAGATTTCCTTCTCGTCGAAGACGCCTGTCTCATGGTATTTTTTCAGCACCGAACCGTAGGTATCAATGCCCCAAACCTGGATGCCGGGATTTTTTTCCTTCAAGTAGCGTGCCGTGCCGGAAACCGTGCCGCCCGTGCCGACGCAGACGAGCAAGTGGGTGATTTTGCCCTCGGTTTGCTGCCAGATTTCGGGGCCCGTGCCTTCGTAGTGCGCCTGCGTGTTGGCGAGGTTGTCGTACTGGTTGCACCAGAAAGAGTTGGGAATTTCCTTGCTAAGTCGTTCAGCCACAGAATAATAGCTGCGTGGGTCGTCCGCCTCTACGTTGGTCGGGCAGACGATGACTTCCGCTCCGAGCGCCCGAAGCATGTCAGCTTTTTCTTTGGATTGCTTGTCGGTGGTGGTGAAAATGCAGCGGTAGCCTCTGACGCAGGCGGTGATTGCCAAGCCCATGCCGGTGTTGCCGCTGGTGCATTCGATGATGGTTCCGCCGGGCTGGATAAGCCCCTGCTGTTCAGCGACTTCAATCATTTTCAGACCAATTCGGTCTTTGATGCTGTTGCCGGGATTGAAGGTTTCAATCTTGCCCAGCACGAGCGCCGGGATGTCGGCGACGACCTGGTTCAGCTTGACGAGCGGCGTGTTGCCGATGGTTTCGAGAATGTTTTGGTAATACATTGTCAGGGATGGAGGGATGAGGGATGAGGGATGAGGGGGTTCATTCCTCATCCCTCATTCCTCATCCCTTTTTGAAAATAGGCACGGTCGAGCAAGGCTCCCCGTACATGATGCTTCTGGCGTGCGGCTGCAATTTCCGGGTCAACTCGACGTAGGCGCTCGGCGGCACGGGCTTGTCGCTGCAACCTTTGACCACGATGCGTTTGCCTTCATATTCCGCCAAATCCAGCCGGTCGAGGGCTTTTTGAAAGGCTTGTTTGTAAAGTTCCTCCGCCGTTCCCTGGAAAATATCGTTGGCAAATGGCGCAGCATAAGCCGCTACCAGCATGTACGCCCAAACCGGAATGATAGCGTCTGCCGAGCAAAAAACCGCCACGTTTTTGCCTGCGTACTGCGACCAATCGTGCGCAGTGAGCGCCTCCCGGAAGTCTTTTTCCTTCAAAATCAGCCCCATGAACAGGTAGTCTTTCAGGTCGAAAGTTACCAGCGGCTGCGGCGGGTAAAAATTTTCCAGGTCTATCGTCACCAGCCCGCTTGTGGCGACACGGTTGACCAAGGGTTTTTCTAATATTTCCATAAATACTTCATTTTCAAGGGATAAGGAATGAGGAATGAGAAATGAAATTGCATCCCTCATCCCTCATTCCTCATCCCTTCTTCAATGGGCGCTCGCTCCCCGATTTCGCTTTCCGGCTCTTTGAAGTCCTTCAACTTCGGCAAGTCGCTCAAATTTTTCAACCCGAAATAGTCCATGAACTTCACGCTCGTACCGTACAAAAGCGGTCTGCCGGGGGCGTCGCTGCGACCGGTGATGGAAACAAGCTCTTTTTCGAGAAGTTTTTGCAGCGAGTAGTCGCAGTTCACCCCCCGGATTTGCTCGATTTCGCTCTTTGAGACCGGCTGTTTGTAGGCAATCACCGCCAGCGTTTCGATGGCTGCCTGCGACAGGCGTTTTTTGGTCGTTTGCTTCAGCCAGGTTCCAACGATGGGGTGAAAAGCGCCTTTCGACATGAACTGAAAACCGCCTGCGATTTCCACCACTTCGATGGCAAAATCTTCCTGCGAGTAGCGGGATTTGACTTGTCCGATGGCGGCTTCGATTTCCGGCATGGAGAATTGCAAGCCGAAAGTTTCCTCCAAACAAGAGCGAATATCTTCCAGCGACACCGGCGAGTCGGCGGCAAAAATCAAGGCTTCGATATGTTGGGCTAATTGTTCCAAGTCGTTGAAAATCAATTAGTTAGGCTGTCCCAAACGTCACTTCTGTCTCCAAGTCTCCAAGTCGCTTTTGTCATCCTGAAAGGAACTTCTCCGTCCCGTGTGTGCCGTGTGCAAGTCCATGAATACGGGCACAC
>CAZHLB010000602.1:0-4648 GCA_964533005.1 uncultured Saprospiraceae bacterium | reverse complement strand
CAGACGACAGGGGGGAAAGCTGGGCGGCGGTGAATAACTATTTGCCGATGGTGCATTCGGTGCAGTTTGCGGAATAAAACGAATCTCTCATCCCCTCTTTTCGCCGAGACTTTCCAAGTTTTAAAAACTTGGAAAGTCTAACCCAACAAACTCAAGGCTTGACGAAACGAGGGTCATTTTTCAGCCGCTCCTCCACGCAAAGCTCCGCCTCCTGCAGAGCCTTCTGCTGCGGCTCCTCCAGCACAATCGTGCTTTTGTAATTCTTGTAATTGATTCTGATTTTCTCCACCCGGTCGTTCTTCAGCATGTGAAAAATTTCGAGCGGCACGACGCAGGTGTGCGTGTAGTTCCACATCAAAATATCCCGGTCATATCTTCCCTCGTCAGGCACGTCGAACAGCTTCATGATGGCGCCGCTGGCAAATTTCAGATAGACGTTGTAATCGTTGTGAATCAGGTAAAACTTGCGCTCCACCACGCCCAGGGTCAGGAAAAACGAGCGGATTTTGTTTTCGTCGGCGTAGCTGAAAATCAATTTTGCCTGCTCCACCAGTTCATCTCCTTCGAGGTCTTTGCCGAGTACTTCGGTCGGCACCATAAAGCCGATGTTGATGGGTTTGGCGGCTATCAAGCGCACCGAATCGAACTCGTCAGTGGTGTCTAAAGCGATGTTTTTGCATTGGGAAAATGCAGGCTGGCAACAGGCAAGGGCGAAAAGGAAAAAAAAGAAATGCTTCATTTTCAAGGTATGTTTAGAAATAGGATTTGGGGGGATTTTGGAAGGATTTTTAGGATGGCTACGAGAAAGCTATCCTGAAAATCCTTCCAAAATCCCCCCAAATCATAGTTCAAAGAGGGCAAATGTGCTGATTTTGTTCGTTTCACCGAACCACCTCGAAACGCTCGAAACCCTGCCAGCCGCCTGCTTCCACTTCCACTTTTTCAACCCTGGCATGGTCGGAGCCTCGATGGCACCAGGCGATAAACTGCTGCAAAACCTCCTCCTCGCCCTCCGCCTCCACGAAAACGCTGCCGTCGGGCAGGTTGCGCACCGTGCCTTTGACCCCCAATTCCCTCGCCTTTTGCTGCGTCGAGCCTCGGAACCAAACGCCCTGGACTTTGCCGGTAATTTTCAGATTGACGTGCTTTTGCATGGTTAGACTGAGTTTTGGTTATCTACACAACGGCGTCGCCGGTCTATTCCTTGGAGCGCACAAAAGTAGTTTGCTACTTTTGCCGCCGAAAAATGCAAATCCTTGAAGATTCAGGGTTTTGTAAAACATCGGTTAAATCACTCGCCGCCTCAAACTTCCTGCCTGCCTAATCCTTCTTAACCTCCGAACCTGCTACACCTACCTGACCACTGGCTCAACATTTTTTTCATCTTAAACAACGTACAGCGAATGAATTATTCAGCCATCCGTTTTCCCAAAACAGACAGCACTGCTTTTTTCCGAACACTCAATCAAAGGGTCAACGGATATTTTCAGCAGAACAACCTCAGCAAATACGGCGACTGGAAACTCTACGTGAAATCCATTGTCGTTTTTTCGCTCTTTCTCACGCCTTACTTTCTCATCCTCGCAGGCGGTTTTAACCAATGGCTCATGCTGCTTTTGAGTGTGCTCATTGGCGTCGGCATGGCTTGCGTGGGGATGTGCGTGATGCACGACGGCAACCACGGCGCATATTCCCGCCGACAGTGGGTGAACAACCTCATGGGCAGTTCCATCTACATCCTGGCGGGCAACAGGTACAATTGGAAAGCCCAGCACAACGTCCTGCACCACACCTACACCAACATCGCCGAGCACGACGAAGACGTGGACGCCTACGGCTTGCTTCGCCTGACCAAACATGAAAAATGGCGTCGTTTTCACAAATATCAGCACTTGTTTAGCGTCTTGCTCTACGGTCTGATGACGCTGAATTGGGCGATTTCCAAAGACTACACCCAGATGCGCAACTACATCCGCCGGGGCATTCAATTTGACAAAAAAGTCAACCCGGCTAAGGAGTGGACGATTCTCATCATCACGAAAGTGTTTTACATTTCTACCTGGATTGTGCTGCCGATTTTGTTGCTCGACATCGCCTGGTGGAAGGTGCTTATCGGCTTTGTAGCAATGCACTACACGGCGGGCATAATTCTGTCGGTTGTGTTCCAATTGGCTCATATTGTGGAAGATGTGGAGACACCGCTGCCGGATTCCGACGGAAATATGCAGAACACCTGGGCTATCCACCAACTGTTCACCACTGCCAATTTTGCTCCGAAAAACAAGCTGGTCAACTTCTTCGTCGGCGGGCTGAATTTTCAAATCGAGCATCATATTTTCCCGCACATCAGCCATATTCACTACCCGAAAATTTCCGCCATCGTGCGGGAAACGGCGCGTGAATTTGGTTTGCCGTACAATGAATTTCAGACGACCCGCGGGGCGGTGGCTTCTCATTTTCGGACGCTCAAACAATTGGGGCAGCGACCGTTTTAAGGAAGAAGTAAAAAGCGAAAAGGCGAAAGGCAAAAGTGAACACCAGCCACTTTTGCCTTTTGTCTTTTAACCTGCGACTTAAACCATGAAAACAGCCAGCTTCGTTTTTCTCCTTCTTTTTTCGACCTGCTTGGCGACCGCTCAATCTTCGCATTCTTTGCTTCGCAAAGGAGACAAGGCATATCAGGGAAATCAATTCCAGCAAGCCGAAGAAACCTACCGCAAGGCGCTGGAAAAAGAACCTTCCGCAAAGGGCACGTACAACCTCGGCAATTCCATTTACCGCCAGGAACGTTTCAAGGAAGCCGTCAAGCAGTACGAAGAAGCCGCCGAATCCGGCAAAGACAGGCTCACCAAAGCCAATGCTTACCACAACCTCGGCAATGCTTATTTTCAAAACAAGCAATACAAGGAGAGTATCGAATCCTACAAAAATGCCCTGCGCCTGAACCCCAACGACCTCGATACGAAGAAAAATCTCGCCCTCGCCTTGCGCAGCCTGCCGCCTCCGCAAAAACAGCAAAAACAACAGCAGCAAAAACAGGAGCAGCAACAGCAAAAACAGCAAAAACAACAAAGCCTCGAACAGCAACAACAAGAGCAGGAACAAGAACAACCCCAAGACCTCAGCAAAGACGAAGCCCGCCAACTGCTTGACATCATGAACCAGGAGGAGCAGAAGGTGCAGCAAAAACTGCGCAAGGGGCAGTCGAGGCAAAAGCAGAAAAAAGATTGGTGATTGGTGACTGGTGATTGGTGATACGCTCTGACCAACATTTGAAAAATGCCATGCAGATATTGCTCCGCTTTCTCCCACTTATTTGCTCCATTTTTTTGCTCGCCGCTTGCACGGAGGAGCCGCCTCCGACTTTGACTTACAAGGAACGAGACTTCGTGGACAGCCTCTTTCGCAAACAGGTGGACAGCTTGCGACCCTTGTACGATAGCCTTTGCACTGCCCGGTTCGACAGCGCCTTGCAGTTCAAAGTGGATTCGATGATGAAGGAAAGGACGGCGGAAATTGAGCGATATCTTGAAAAAATCAAGCAGGAGAGTCAGCAATAATGATGGAGAGGTTTAGATGGTTTAGAAGGTTTAGCGGGTTTAAGCCAAACCTTCTAAACCTCCTAAACTCTCTCAACGAAACATGAAACAGATTCATTTTCAAAGATTTACCCTCTTGTTGCTTGGCTTGGCTTTGCTTGCCTGCGGGCAAAAAAATCCCCGCAAAAACAAGGAGCAAGTGATGCAGGAAAGACTGGAAGAAAAGCTGGGAAACTGGCGGGCAGATTTGGATAAAAACTGCCGGGAGAAAGTGCTGGACAGCGCCATCGTGATTGTGGATTCGACCTTGATTGTCAATGCCCGCCTGAACCGGGAGTCTGAATCACCTGCCCTACCCGACCGCCCCGGCAAGCCACAAATCGTCCTTCCCGAGGACACGACGCCAGTGGCGCCTTTGCTGAAAAAGCCGGATACTATTCAGCAATAACTCAATGCTCTCGCAATTTCTTATTGAGTTTCAGCACCAATTTTTGGTAAAAATCAGCCTCGGAACTGCCGCCGAAGATGCCTGAAAAAATCTTCCGAATGCCCGTCAGCCCGTTGAAATGCGGAAAGGGGGAAGGCAGTTCGTGAAAGTTCTTGTCGAGAATTGCCAAACCCTCCGTCCCGCTTGCGCCAGCATTGCTGGAAGTGCCGTAAGCAGCAATAAAATAAGGCTTCCCGGCAATGTCAATCGAAGCGTCCGGTTGCAGGTTGGCGTTCAAAAAAATGCCTTTGGTCATGCCTTTTTTCAAAGTGGCGCTTGCCGTGTCCGGCATAAAAATGAACTTGGAAAAATCGTAGTGGGCTTGAAAAGCCTCGGCGAGCCAGCGGTTGTTTTGCGTAGTTTCCTGCTGCGTCGTTTCGAGCATTTTTTGCAGCCTTTCTCGCTGCTGACCGCTCAGGTTGGGCTGGGCGAGCTGTTTTTTCAGCGCCTCGATTTTGTTTTTGTTGGTGTTCAGGCGCACGATGAGGTAGCCGTCCGCCAGGTCTTTTCGAGCCTGGGCTGCGAGGACAATCCGCTCGTCATTGGTCAAAGTGTCGTAGGGGTTTGCCGCCGGGTTGGTTTGCGCAAATGCCAGCGCAGCCAGCAGACAATTCCAGAAAAT
>CAZHLB010000601.1:0-4672 GCA_964533005.1 uncultured Saprospiraceae bacterium | reverse complement strand
GCCATGCCCTGCAAAAAGGGCAGGACGTGGACGACCAACGCCTGCGTTTCGACTTCTCTCATTTTCAAAAAATGAACGACGACGAAATCCGCCGGGTCGAGGCGATGGTCAATGAAAAAATCAGGGAAAACATCCCCCTCGAAGAAGACCGCAACGTGCCCATCGAGGAGGCGAAAAAGCTGGGAGCGATGATGCTTTTTGGTGAAAAATACGGCGAGCAGGTGCGGGTCATCACCTTCGACAAAAACTTCAGCCGGGAGCTTTGCGGCGGCACCCACATGCCCGCCACCGGCAAAATCGGCTTGTTCAAAATCATCTCCGAGAGCGCCGTTGCCGCAGGCGTCCGCCGCATCGAAGCGGTGACGGGCGAGGGCGCTGAAAACTACTTCCGCAGTGAGGAAAACGAACTACAAGAGGTGCGCAACTTGCTGAAAACCAACGAACCCGCCAAAGCCATCGCCCACCTGCAAGACAAAGTGAAGTCGCTCGAAAAGCAAGTCGAGCAACTCATCGCCCAGCAAGCCCAGGCGCTGAAAGGGCAATTGAAAACCCAGGTGCAGCAAATCAACGGCATAAACTTCCTCGCCGCCCGCTTGCCGTTGAGCGACGGGAATGCCATCAAAACTTTAGCCTATCAATTGGAAAGCGAGATTGGAAACGCCTGCATTGTCTTCGGCGCAGAAGTAAACGGCAATCCGCAACTGACGGTCGCCGTCAGCAAGGAACTGACAGCCGCTTCTTCCGGCACGACAAAGCCCCTTCACGCTGGCAATATGGTTCGGGAACTTGCCAAAGACATTCAAGGCGGGGGCGGTGGGCAGCCGTGTTTTGCGCAAGCGGGGGGGAAGGATTTGAGCGGGTTGGAAAAAGCTATTGGGCGGGCGAAGGAGTTGGTATAATCGAAGTAGCGTGTCATTCTCGGGCTAATCGAAAAATTTCAGGATGATTTTCGATTCAAATCGAAAATCATCCTGAAATTGCCAGAAAAAAACATGATAGCCCGCATTCAAGATACAAACATCCGGCAATGGCTCGACAAAAGAAAAGCGGTCATTGTCACGGGAGCGAGACAAGTTGGTAAAACCACCCTCGTGCGCCAAATCACACAAAGCCTCAACCGGAAAACCATTTGGTTTACCGGCGACGACCCTGAAGCTCGCTCTTTGCTCGACCAAATTTCGCTGGCTCGCCTGCAAACGCTCATCGGACAGCACGAGGTGGTAGTTGTAGATGAAGCGCAACGCTTTACCAATGCCGGGTTGATGTTGAAACTTATCACTGACCATTTACCGCAAGTACAACTTCTTGTCACCGGCTCCTCCTCGCTCGACATCGCCTCTCAAACAAAGGAAAGCCTCACCGGAAGGAAATTCGAGTTTTCTCTTTTCCCTATCTCTTTCAAAGAAATGTGCGACCATCACGGCTATCTGGCAGAGCGTTCCTTGCTCGAGCACCGGATGATTTATGGCTATTATCCCGAAGTGGTGAGTAGTGAACCGCATACCGCTCAAAAAATCCTGGCTGACCTTGCCGATGGCTTGATGTACAAAGACTTGCTCACGCTCGACCAAATAAAAAAACCTACACTGTTGGTCAAGCTCTTGCAAGCATTGGCGCTCCAATTAGGCAGCGAAGTTATTTACAACGAAGTCGCCCAACTCATTGGCGCAGACCCCCTTACGGTGGAAAAATACACCGACTTGCTGGAGCAGTCTTTTGTGCTTTTCCGGCTGCCATCCCTCAGCCGAAACGCCCGCAACGAAATCAAAAAAGGCAGAAAAATCTATTTCTACGACAATGGCATCCGCAATGCTCTCCTGAAAAACTTTTCCCCGCTCGCATTGCGCAACGACACCGGAGCGCTTTGGGAAAATTTCCTCCTCGCCGAGCGCAAGAAGCGAAATACTTATTCCGATTACTTCTGCAACACCTTCTTTTGGCGCACCACCGCCCAACAGGAAATTGATTACGTGGAAGAAGCCGGTGGCGTGCTCCATGCTTTTGAGTTCAAGTGGCAGCCCAAAAAATCACTCCGCTTTCCCCAGGCATTTCTCAATGCCTATCCTGGCAGCTTAACCGAGTTGGTGGACAGGGATAATTTTGATGCGTTTGTGGGACTGAATGATTAGCAACTGAACCTGTTTTGATTTCCTTGCTTTTCGCTGCCCCACGAATAAATGCAGGATTGAAATCTTCGAACCCACGAGCAATAACTTTTCCCACCCCTTCCCAAAAAATTCCAACACGAGAAATAAAAAGGCAGGAACGTTCCCAAGAAAGTCAGAGACGAAAAATAAAAAGGTAGAGACGAGTTTTAAAAAGGCAGAGACCTTCCCAAAGAAATCCTGAACGAGAAATAAAAAGGTAGGGACATTCCTAAAAAAGTCAGTGACGGGCTATAAAAAAGTAGTGACGAGTTTTAAAAAGGTAGTGACGTTCCTGCAAATCTTCACCCCTGTCCCCTAAAGGGGAACCAAAACAGCAACGGCGGAACCTGTTATTTTGGACAGGATTCCGCCGTTGCCATTTTGGTTCCCCTTTAGGGGTCAGGGGTGAACCCCTCAATTCCCATTCTCCTGCCGCAACAGCTTAAATTTCAACCCGCTCACCCGCTTGTACTCCACACTCCGGGAACCGAAATCCGTCAAAAGCTGCGTTTTTGCCAATTGCGCCAACGACACCAAGCCCGTCTCCGGATGGTCGTGCAGCGTCCAATGCGACTGGCGGGCATTCGACAGCGAGCTTTTCGCTTGTCCCGACGATTTAACGGCTTCCCGCATTTGCGACAACAAATCCCCCAAGGCAGCCAGCGTAAGGTCTGCCGGCGAAGGCTTGAACTTCGGTTCGTTGGCAACCGTCTGGTAAAGCCCTTCGAAATGCTGAATCAAAAAGTCGTAAGAAGTCTGGCGGTTGCTGCGTTCCGGCTTCGGCTCGCCGTTGCCGTTGGCAGTCGCTTCGCCAGCAGCGCCGGAGGGTTCCACCGAGTCCTCCTGCTTGGCTTTCTTCACGGAGCCACGATACTTGTTCACGAAAGATTTCGCCGTTTCCAACGTGCCAGCCGATGCCCTGCCCGTTTTCAAAGCCCCGATGATGCGGCTCAACAGCTTGTTGCCCCTCGCAAAGACCTCCTCTTTGGCGTCAATCGCCGGGCGGTACTTGGCAAGCACGTTTGCCAAATTGGTCGCCGCCGCCGTCGTATTCGCCAACACCGCCTCCAAAGCGGGAACGGAGAACGAAGCGTCGCCGGGCACGTATCTTTCGCCCAAGCCTTGCAGTTCCGTAATGAGCACTTGCAGATTGCCGTTGTTGCGGGCGGCACCGGAGTCAGAATTTGTCTTTGCCATGATGGTAGTGTTTTAGAAATGAGCGGTTTAGGAGGTTTAGCGGGTTTAAAAGGTTTAGTGTTGCCCCTAAACCTTCTAAACCCGCTAAACCTCCTAAATCTCCGCTTATGTATTTCATCCTATTACACTTACATACGCCGCCTTTCCGGTTGAGTTACAAAGACTGAAAAAAAATTTTGCCGTCTCGACCATGTACCTTTGTTTAGCGCCCGAATTCACTTGGAAGCCCGATTTTGTTTGTCCTGTCTGACTGCTTGCCGCTTCCGTCCCAGATGCCTGCCGTGCGAAAACTACGTTAACTTGTTCGAGGTCTTGAAACCTGATGCTGGGAGATGCAACGGTAGGGTTGTATCGCCGTAAAACATTCAGTTCTCAATGCCTACGCAACACCAAAATGCGACAGTTATGCTTTCTCACCCACACAAGTGTAAACCTATTCAGGATGAGAGAGATAACTTTAGATTGACTGGAACGAAATCAATAAACAAAATTAACTTCATAAAAATCAATATTAAATGATGGATAATACCACACTAATCACAGGAAAAAAATACATCAAGGACATTTTCAGTCCCGAACAATTTTTCAATATTCCAGAATATCAGCGACCATATGTTTGGGGAGAAGAACAAATCAGCGCATTGCTTGAAGATGTAGGCAAAGCAATGGAGACCGACAACAACAAAGAATATTTTCTTGGTTGTATGATTTGGAATACACGACAGGAGAAAACAAGCAAGAATGTTGAATATGTTTATCAAGATATTTTGGATGGGCAGCAACGATTCATCACTTTGTTTTTAATTCATGGTGTTATACGGGACATTTCAATTAAAGATAAACTCAAAGAGAATGTTCAGAAGCGACTTGTTCAAGAAGCAGACGACTACAATAACATTCCTGCACGAAACAGAATTGAATTTGAAATCCGAGACGACAAAGATTTTTTGAACAAGTACGTTATTGAAATGGGAGGTACTCTCAACACGGATGAGATTAAAGAAATTGCTGATAATCCAAAAGCAGGTGCGTCAATAAAAAATATGGCGGCAGGAATTTTAATAATGAAAAAATGGTGGGCGTCAAGATTTAGTGAGAATATTGGAAGTGAAGAGCAGTATTTGGCTGACTTCTATAAATACCTTTCAACAAAGGTTCTTGCACTTTATTTAGCAACTCCAAATAATTTAGATGATGCTTACAATTTATTTACTGTCTTAAACAGCCGAGGTCTTCAACTCCAAGTAAGCGATATTTTAAGAGCACAAAATCTAAGGGTAATAGAAAACAACGAGTTGCGGAAACTTTACGCATCAAAATGGTCTGAC
>CAZHLB010000600.1:0-4673 GCA_964533005.1 uncultured Saprospiraceae bacterium | reverse complement strand
ACTTTAAAACCCGTTTTTTTTCTAAAAAAAATTTTTTTTTTTTCCCAAAAAAAGCGTGTTTTTCCTGGTTACACCTTTCGGCTCGAAACCGAGGCTTTTGACTACAAACGTTGAAAAAAGGGAATGTTGTAGCGGGCGCAAGAGTACGGAGAAAATGGAGGAAGGCGGTTCACCCGTTTTGGGTGAAGGAGGGAATAATAACTGGGCTTTTCTACTTTTGAGCATTCGCAAACACTCAAATTCCTGGTGCTATGACTATAGAAAACGTCAAGGAAAAGCTCGCCATTTATCATTTCAGCATGTTAGCTGCCAGCCAGCATTGCAAACTCTTCAAGTATGATTGGGACGACGGCGTGGATTTAGGAATGGACAAAAGCAGGAAGTTTCCTGAAAACGGCAAATCCACCCATCGTTCCCTGGGCAGTTTGGTGGAATTTCAATTTAAAACTACCACCGAAGACCGGGTAGTTTTCGGAACTGAGAACTTGAAGTTCGATTTGGACGCCAAGACTTTTAACAAGCTGATGCGCCGAAAAGAAGAAAAGCAGCTAAATCCAAAGGCTGCGCCTTTGCTGTTGATGTTGTTCGTATTGCCGTCTGAGCCGTCGGATTGGATAAAAATTGACAAACAGAAAGGTTTCACGCTCGCAGCAGGCAGGTTTTATTGGTTATCGCATGAAGATATTGACAAGCCAACTCAAAACAAAAACTGGCAAAGAATCAACATACCTTTGAAGAACCACCTTGGATTGGAGTTCTTCGACGATATCTTTACCTTGCTTTTCAAAAAGTAAAATTGCCATGAAATACAGCCACGTACCGCCATTTCAAAACGTAGTCGCTTTTTTGAAATCAAAAGGCTGGACGATTGACGAATCGAAATCACCCTATTTTGTCATGACTTCGCCCAAGCTCAAACCGTCGTCCCAAATAATTGACATGTACCTGCCAGCCTACGACCCTGGCGAAAACCTGGAACGCAAAAGAATGTATGCTCGCCAAATCTGGAATGTGATGGAACACCTTGGGGAGATTTATGAAACTGATACGGAAACTTTATGCCGTCAGCTCTCCGACCAGTCAACGAGTGAATTTTTCTCTCCGAAGCGTCAGGCAATCGCCACCGCCGCCTGATTCCTACCTTCGCCTTTCGATTTCGGATTTGGGATTTGCCGCCCCCAAATCCGAAATCCCACCCCGCCAAAGGCGGGTGAAAAAATAATTCCGACATCAAAAAATTCGTCTGCATCCACGGTCACTTCTACCAGCCGCCCCGGGAAAATGCCTGGCTGGAAATCATTGAATTACAAGACAGCGCCAGCCCGTTTCACGATTGGAACGAGCGCATCAATTTCGAGTGCTACGCTCCGAATGCCGCCGCCCGCCTGCACGGCGAAGGCGACCTGATTCGCAAAATCGTGAACAACTACGCCAGCATCAGCTTCAATTTTGGTGCAACGCTGCTTTCCTGGCTGGAAAATGCCGACCCTGCCACCTACCGGCGCATTCTCGACGCCGACAAAATCAGCGTGAACCGCTTCGGCGGTCACGGCAACGCCATCGCCCAAGCCTACAATCACCTCATCATGCCGCTGGCAAACGAGCGGGACAAACTGAGCCAGGTGCGCTGGGGCATCGCCGATTTCGTGCATCGTTTTCAGCGAAAACCCGAAGGAATGTGGCTGCCCGAAGCTGCGGTGGACACCGCCTCGCTGGAAATTCTCGCCTCGGAAGGCATCCGTTTTACCATCCTCGCTCCCCGGCAGGCGAAAGCTTACCGCAAAATCGGCGACCCCGTCTGGACAACTTTGCACGACAACATTGACCCCCGGCGGGCTTACATCTGCAATTTGCCGAGCGGCAAAAGCATAGCCGTGTTTTTTTACGACGGCATCGTAGCGCAGGAAGTAGCTTTCAAAGGGCTGCTCAATCACGGCGAAACCTTTGCCCTGCGACTGACCGGAACGCTCGGCGGCAGCAACGGCGAAGTTCAGCTTGCGCACATCGCTACCGACGGCGAAAGCTACGGTCATCATCACCGCTTCGGCGAGATGGCCCTGGCTGCGGCGCTTGATTTTATGGAAGAAAACGACCTGGCGACCCTGACCAACTACGGCGAGTTTTTGGAAAAATTCCCCCCGAAACACGAGGTGCAAATCCACGAAAGCAGCTCCTGGAGTTGCGTTCACGGCGTCGAAAGGTGGCGCTCCGACTGCGGTTGCAACACGGGCGGCAAACCCAACTGGAACCAAGCCTGGCGCTCGCCCCTGCGGGAAACGCTCGACTGGCTGCGGGACGAGTTGCTGGTTTTGTACGAAAAAGAAGCGGCGAAATACGTCGCCGACCCCTGGGCGGCTCGCAACGACTACATCCAAGTCATTTTGAACCGGGGCGACGACATGGTGAATACTTTTTTGCAAAAACACGCCCAGCGGTAATTGGACAAGCGGGAGCGCACCAAACTCCTGCAACTGCTTGAAATGCAGCGCCATGCGATGCTCATGTACACGAGTTGCGCCTGGTTTTTTGACGAAGTTTCCGGCATCGAAACCGACCAGGTTTTGCAGTACGCCCTGCGGGTGATGAACTATGCGGACTACGTGGCGGACTTGGATTTGCTGCCGGAATTTACCGCCCGCCTGGAAAAAATTCCCAGCAATGTCCACGAAAACGGGGCAGTCAGTTTCCGCCAAAACGTGCTTCCAGCGCAGATGAGTCTCAGCCGGGTCGGGATGCACTATGCCGCTTCGACCATTTTTGAGGATTACCCGGAAACCGCCAAAATCCTGCATTATGAAGTGAGCAACGAGGTCTTCGAGCGCATTCCTGCCGGGTCGCTGCGGCTGGCTTTTGGTCGGACGACGCTGGTTTCGCAAATCACTTATTCGGAGCGCAGTTTCAGTTTTGTGGCACTTTACCTGGGTCAGCACCACATGACCGGGAGCATTTCGCTGAAAATGGAGCGGGAGATTTTTGACCAGTTACAAGCCCAAATGACCGACGCCTTCGAGCATTCCAACCTCGGCGACGTGCTGGCTTTGATGCAGACTTTTGGCGGCGAGCGGTTCTCGTTCAACCAGCTTTTCAAGGACGAAAAGCGCAAGATTTTGAAGCAACTCGTGGAGCGCAGCCTGCCGCCGGTCGAGACCGCCATCCATGATTATTACAACGACAACTACCAGTTGATGACCGCCATGCAGCATAGCGACATCCCCGTGCCGGAGGGCTGGCGCAACATCGTCAACTACGTCTCCAACCGGGAGCTTTGGCGCTTTTTTGAAAACGGCAGGATGAACGTGCAGCAGTTGAAATTCATCGTCAGCGAATTCGAGCGGTGGGACGTTGAACTGAGTGATTATCAAGGACTTCAACTCACGGTCGGGGAGCGCATTTTTTCAGAATTGCAAAAAGTTGCCGATGAAAAAAGCACGGTCGAGCACCTGCTGACGCTGATTAGCATCCTCGAAGGAGTGCGGCAATTGGACATCGAGCCGGATTTTTGGAAGAGCCAGAATCTTTATTTTCAGGTGGCTAGTGGCTATCGGGTGGGCGAGAAGGCTTATCCAAGTGAGGGGTGGAAGAAGGCTTTTTTTCAGTTGGGGAAGCTGTTGCGGATGAGTCAGCAGTGAGCTAAGATTTAAACCCAAGCGCCAGCTTTTCTCAGAAAAACTGCATTTCCGTACGAGATTTGTACGACGATTTCCGAGCGGGAAGTCTTGTACAGCATGGTATGGATATGAATTGCTTGTTTGCTGCATTTTCATCGCCGGTTACTTAATTCGATTGGAAAGGCGGTGAGGTTTAAAACGATTTCTTCACTAATTGCATCATACCTGTATTTCACAATCTTGCCTGAAATAATCAACTCAATAGCCTGCTCGATAATATCCAATGGTGCAATAAACCACTCCCTCGGCGTGTGCCGCCTGCCCGCTTTGTCGAATACGTCCATATTCAAACAGGCGCTGCCAAAGAAATTATGCAGCAATAATTCCAGCTTTTGCGGATTCAAATTATAGCATTTAAAACTTACGACAATATGCACATCCGCCATTAAATACGTCGGCTCCAGAGCGGCATTCAATATGCGGTCTTCCACCGCTGTTTTTGAATAGCCTATTTTATAGAGATTTTTGATTGCTTTTATTTCCGGCTTGTCGCTTTTCGATTGCAGCACGTAAATAAATCCCGCCTCCTTGTCTGCCACCGTGATGCCGCTGAAAGTCGCTAAAAAATCATCGCCGACTTTGTCCATGTTCTCGGAAACGGCTTTTCCATTTGCCAAAAGTGCTTTGTACAACGAGCGAAAAAGCATATTCGACTCCGTGCCGTTCTCGAAAATGACCCTCGTCCGCCCGTCTTTTCGCAAGCGGCTGCCGCTTTTGAACGCCTGTATTTCTTCCTCAAATTCAACGTATTGCAGCAAAAGCAAGACCCCGTTGTGGACATAAAAATCGCCTGCCCGCAGGTTTTCTTCTTTAAAACCAATCAGCTTTCGCTTGCCTTTCGCCAAGTCCTGCTGCACCGCCTGGAAACCCGGTTTAAATTGCTCGAAATCCGCACATGGCTTTCGCCTTGCCACGAAATCGGCGCTCGCCCGCTCCGCCGGATTTTGGATATGTTTGAAATCGAAAAGCCCTTCCAAATCATCTACCAGCAGCCCAAATTCATCA
>CAZHLB010000599.1:0-4683 GCA_964533005.1 uncultured Saprospiraceae bacterium | reverse complement strand
CGCCGTTCACGGCGCTGAGAATGGCACAAGCGCCGTGAACGGCGCACCCCAAGACACCGTGAACGGTGTGCTACCGGTGAAACTGAGACAGGAGAATTTTTTAAGCAGCCATGACCGGCTCCTCGACTTTAAGCACGATGGAATACGGATGCTCCTCGCCTTTGTCCAGCAAGCTCTTGCAATAGTTTTGCAGGTTGACCATCGAAGTATCCACGATGTTTTTGTATTTCTTCTTCATCATCAGCTTGAACATCAGCTCCATCAGGAAATTTCGCTTCATGAAAAAGTCAAGCTGCACCAGCGTTTTTCCCTCCTCCAGCTTGCGCAGCGTATAAACCGTGCAGGCTTTGCGGTTGTCGTCCGTTTCCGTGTAAGTTATCAACTTGTCTGTAGCCTTCACGTCGTGCGTGATGGCGATAGGCTGGTTGACAATGCAGCGGTGGGTCGAGCCGACTTGCAAAATCTTGTGATTCATCTCCTCAATCGGTATCGTACCGACAATCCATTCGTGGCGCCAGGGCAAGTCGGCGCAAACGTCGAAAACCATTTCGAGCGGCGCATCCACGACGCCTTCACAATGCAGGATGTGAGACTTCATGCCGGCGATGCTGTAATCTTCCAATTTCGGTTCCGGCACGTGCGCCATGAGCGGAGCGAGGGGCAGGTAACAAAAAGTGACCTTGCCGCTGTCGTACTCCTGCTCGCTGTGTTGCACCGGCGCCCAGGCGACCGTTTCTACGTCCACCCATTGCGGGCAAGCACTCACCAACGGGTGCGTGACCAAAGCGTATTCGTGGTGCTCGATGTCGTTTTTCAGCAGCCGGTGCGCAACGATGACGTCCCTTCCGAACAGCTTTTTGTACTGCTTCACCTGGTTCATGGCGATGTCGCCGTAGTGGGCTACGAACTTGAGTGTCAGACTGTTGGCGGTTTTACAAGCGCCACAATTGCAGATGCGGTGCGTCTCGTACTTTTTCAGGTGGGCATGAAAACGGGTGAACATCTTCTGAATCTGCGCCAGCAATTCCGCCGCCGTCGGCGCTTGTCCGAAGCGGTAATACAAAATGGCGTCGCCTTCGATTTCGCTGACTTCCATGCCGATGTCGTTGGCGTCCATCATCACTTCGAGCAGTTCTTCGATGATGTGTTTCGAGTGGGAAATTTCCGTGTTGGTTACGAAACTGGTGAACCCGCTGATGTCGGGGATGAAGAGAAGGGCAGGTTGTGCGCCTTCCGAAATGCCGTTTGAATTGTGATTTTTCATTGGTCAGGAAAGTTTTCTTGTGATGACTTTAGGGGTGACACCTTTTCAAAAGGTGTCATCTCTTGATGAATGTTATTGTTGAGCGGTAGGCGGCGACAGCGGCATATCGGAATTGAATGCCTCGGCTGCCACCTTCCATTTTCCATCTGATTGTTTCTTCCAGATGTTCAGGTACTTGCCGCGTTCTGTCATTGGTTTGCCTGCCGCATCATTTACGGTTAGCTCATAGGTTCCGATGGCGTAGCCCAAGTCACCGGAACTTGACGCCTCCGCCGTGGTGGGTTGCCATTTAACCGCAAAACCAGGCATGGCAAACATCCCGTCCACCATTTTGCGAATGGCTTCCTTGCCGTTCAATGCTGGTTCGTTGGGCGGCAAAAACACGGCATCGTCGAGCAAAAAGCTATAATAACCTGTCGAGTCGTTCAAGTCTCCAGCTTCGGTCACTTTCGACCAATCCAGGTCTGCCTGGCGAATTGCAGCTTCGTCCGCTGCCCGTGTATCCGTTGCCGATTGTTGCGATGGATTGCAACTGAGCGCAAAAAGGGCGAGGCAACAAGCTGCCCAAACGGTGATTTTCATTTGCTTTTTCATGGCTGCTTTTTTTTGATTAAAGACCAAAAATCGGAGCGAAAAGGTGTCACCTGGGAATGGGAGGTGGAAGGGGGGGAAATTGAAATTTTTCCCCCTTCCACCTCCCATTCCCAGGTGACACCTTTAGGTCAACTCACTAAGCCGCCTCTCCCGACAGCGGTGCCTGCTCCTTCTTCGGCGGCATCGGAATGAGCATCGAAACCCGCTTCCGGTAAGCGCGGTAAGCGTCGCCGTGGAAACTCACCAGGTCTTTTTCCTCGAACTGAATGGCGAGCAAACAGTAAGCGGTGGTGGCGATGGCAAATACCAAATGCGCCGCCGTCATGTGCGGCGTCGCCCAAAAACCGACCAGGAAGCCGAGCAAAATCGGGTGGCGCACCCATTTGTAAAGTCCCGTCGTGCGGAAGGCAAGCGGCGTGTAAGGTTGCCCTTGCAGTTGCAACCAAACTTGCCGCAGCCCGAACAGGTCGAAGTGGTTGATGAGGAAAGTGGCAACCAGCACCGTGCCCCAGCCGAGGAAAAAAATCACGCAAATCAGGTTGGACAAAGCTGCGTTTTCCACGTGCCAGACCACCCCGCCCATCGGCTCCCATTTCCAGAAAAGCAACAGCAGCAACAGGCTGGAAATCAGCACGTAAGTGCTTCGCTCGATTTCCTTCGGGATGATTTTCGTCCACCATCGTTTGAAGCCTTGCCTTGCCATGACGCTGTGCTGGACAGCAAAAAGCCCCAGCAAAATGGCGTTGATGAGCAAGGCTTGACCAAAAGGCGCAGTTGGTTCGCCGTCTATGCCTTTTGACACAAGTAAGTTGCCCGTGAACCCGATGGCGTACAGGAAAGTCCCGAAAAACACCAGGTAGGCAACCAAGCCGTAGATGAAAAACAGAATCTTTTTCATGTCAAATTCAGGTTTAGTTAGAAAAGAAAAGGAAGAAATCTTTGGCAGGGGCTTTCTCATTTTTTCCCGGTAAAGGATTGCCGGGGGCATTTATTCTGGATTGATGGGAGTGATTCTGCCGGGAGTCGGTGTGGCGAGCGGCAAGTTTTGCGAGTCAAAATTGGGCGGAGGGGTTGTCCAGAAAACAGGTCAGGGCGTGTTCAAAAGGAGTGATGAAGATTGAACAGGCGAAATGTCATTTCTTCAAGAAATGACATTCCTGCCCTCCAAAATAAGATTGTTTTCACTGGATAGTCAAGGGTTAGTGCCGTTCGCACTCCAAGTGCGAACGGCACTTTTGATTATTTGAAAGCCGCATTCATGCTGGCAAAATCGCCAGTGGCTTCCCACCGTGCGACCTTGCCGCTGTCGTCGAATTCCCAAACGAAGACTGAGTTTTCACTCCAATTTTTGCCCGTCGTCAGCGATTTGCCTTCGATAGCCATGTCGCTCATCACTTTGTTGCCGTCCACCCTGAAATTGGAAGGCGTGAAAGAGGTGATTTGAGCGTTTTGCCCCAATTTTTGAAAAAACTCACCCGCCCCGGCTACGCCCTGGTACGTGCCGCCATAAGGCACAACGGCAGGGTCTGCGCCATGCACCCAAACGGCGTCGGGGCTGAGTTTTTCGAGAATGCCGGGAATATCGCCCTGCCCGAAGCGAGCGTAGATATCCTGGACGGTTTGAAGGTTGTCTTGCGCAACGGCAGTGCCTGCGGCGGCTGCCAGGAGGACGGAAATTGCAATCGTTTTCATTAAATGAATTTGATGATAAATGTTGAAAGATGGTTGATTTTCAGCTTTTTGCGATTAGTGAAGGTTTGCTTGTTTTTCATGGTTGCAACCAAAAACAGAGGAGCGGGAGGCGATTTTCCGGCACTTACGAGCGGAAGGCAAACGTGGATTATCCGACTGAAAAAAATTTACTTTTGCCTCGAAATCTCCGCCTGTTTATTGACTTGATTGTTGCTGAAGATGATGACGCTGACCAAAGCAGACATTGAAATTGAATTCTTGCAATCGCTGAAAATCGGCGACGAGCAAGCCTTTGCCACTTTGTACGACCAGTACTCGGCGATGCTTTTTGGCATCATCTGCCGGACTGTCCAGGACAGAGATGACGCTTGCAATTTGCTGCAAGACTGTTTCCTGAAAATTTGGCGGAACATCGGGCAGTTCGACCCGGTAAAAGGGCGCTTCGCCACCTGGCTCATCAACATCGCCAGGAACACGGCGATAGATTTTACCCGCTCGAAATATTTCTCGCAGCGGCGCAAAAACCAAAACCTCGACCACCTCGTAAGTTTCGAGACTTTTGTCTCCACGCACGTCCCGGTGGACACGTTCGGCTTGCGCCGGCTGGTGGAAACCCTCAAGCCTGCCTGCCGGGAAATTATCGAGTGGATGTACTTTGAAGGCTACACACAACAGGAGATTGCTGACAATTTTGGCATTCCCCTCGGCACTGTTAAATCCCGCACCCGCCTGGCGCTGAAAGACCTTCGGGCTTTTTTCGCCGAGCAACAAACTCAAACCTCCAACTACTTTTGAAAGAGTCTCACGACATAACCCGCACAACTTTAGCCACTTGGCTTCGCAATGAAGATGCAGGCGCTGCTGCCCATTCTTTCGAATTGGGGCAATCAGACGAGGCGCTGGCTGCCTTTGCCAAAGCGCACGCCGTGGCGCCGCCGCCTCAGTTGGGGCAACGGATTTTCAGCAAAATCGGCAGGCTGGATGCGCAAAAGCGCAATCGTGTGAAGTTGAACCTGGCAAGCCTGCCCCGCTTAGATGAAAATTCCAACTTTTTTAATTGGGAAGAACTGGCGGCAGACTTCGAGCCGCCCGCAGAATTCGAAGGCGTTCACTTGCACCCGCTCGAGGAGAAT
>CAZHLB010000598.1:0-4683 GCA_964533005.1 uncultured Saprospiraceae bacterium | reverse complement strand
CTGCGAGGATGACAAAAGCGACTCAGCCAGACGTGCGTGGGACAGGACGGTTCCTCTGCGAGGATGACAAAAGCGACTCAGCCAGACAAAGGGCGGCGGATTAAAATTGGGGGTGACTCGTATTGGGTTACACTTGATTTTTCACCGAACCGTGAAAGCCATCCGCTTCTCCACCGTCCAGGAATTTTTGAAATAAGCCCGTGCTTCGTACTCCCCCGCCGGCAATCCTTCCTGCCAAATCAAAGAGCCATCCTTGTCGCCGCCGGTGTATTTCCACGAGCCACGAACATTGTCCGGCTCACTCGCTGGCGTGACGGCAATCCAATCCTTCGCATCGCCGGACAGCCCTGAAAAATAAATGGCGACTGGCTCCGAGACGCCAAAAGCAGGTTTTTGCAGCCAAAGCATGGCGCTGCCGCCGGCACTATTGCTGCTCTCGGCGGTGGTTCCGTCTTCGACGAATTTCAAAATCTGCTCCCGCAATTTGATGACCTCTCCGACCGATTTGTTGGCGGCGACGGTGACGTTCACGTTGACCGCCGTGCCGCACTGGTCGCAGAAAATGGCGACGGTGTATTCGGCATTGTTGCCGAGGCAATACTCGTTGCCCGTGTCACGAGCGGTCAGGTTGAATTTTGCGAGGGCTTCTTTTGCCCGTTTGTTGCAGGTCGCCAGGTCAACTTTGCTCAGAAAATTTTGCTCGACGGACATGGCGGGCGATTGCGAAAAGATCAGTTTCGGCGCAGCCAGGAGCAAAATGGCGAAGGCTGCGGTCAGGTAAATTTTTAGCATGTGGCAGAGTAGTTTTTGTAGAGAGAGCTGTTTTTTGAAGATTTTTTTAAAAAAAAAAATTTTAAAAAAACAGCTCTCTCTGAATAATCCTATTTCCCAAAAAGATGAATCACCCCCGTCTGCGTCTCGCCCAAATGCTCCTCTTTTTCAAAAGCATTCAGGTAAAAAAAATACGCCCCGTGCGGCAAAACTTGCCCGGTGCGTTGGAAGCGACCCTTCCAGGGGTTCTCGTTGGAGTATTCTTTTTCCTCATAAACCAGGTCGCCCCAACGGTTGAAAATACTCAATTCCACCCGCAAACCCTGGATGCCGGAGATGATAAGCAGCCCGTTCAAGCCAGGGTCGTCAATGACCAAAGCCTCGGGAACGGTCGGTAAATTGAGCACTTCGATAGTCACCAAAGCGGTGTCGCAACCTACGCCACAAGTGGCAAGCGGGTTGCAGACGATGTAGTGAAATTGCACGGTGCCACGAAAACCTTCGGCGGCGGTGTAGCGAAATTGGCGTTGCTCCGGCAGGAATTCCAGGTCGCCGGAAACGGGGCTGTCCAGTTGCGTCAGCACGGTATCCTGCAAGCCAGCGAGGTTGTCGTTCAGCAGGATATTCATCACCAATTTGTCGTGCGCACGTTTGAGCGTCCAGGCGTCATCTTGCAGGATTGGCGGGGCTTCCACGAAATACGTCACCGTGTCAACGGCAGCTTGTGGGCAGGCGGCGACGGCAACTTGCCAGATGAAAACGTGCTCGCCCGCCTCCGAAATTTGAGCGGTGGTCGTACTGGAATTCGGTTGGGAAATATCATCGCCCGACAAGGAATGCCACTCGCCAACGCCAACCGGCGGCAACTGGGCGGCAAGCTGAATTTGCGCAGGATTGCAAAGCAAAGTATCGTTCCCCGCAAAAGCCGCTCCCGGCGGCAGGCTCACCACTTCCACCGGCGCTCCGCCAACCCACTGCGAGCGGCAGCCCGCCGAGTCTCTTGCCACGAAATATTCGCCCGAAAAGGCAGTCGAAAGCGCCGTTACTTCCAGGAAAGGCTCGATGCTGGGCAGTGTGTCGCCGGTCGGCAAACGCCAGGCGTAGGCAACTGCTGCGCTTTGAAAAAGGTCGTCCGCTTCCAGCGTGAAAGTGGTATTTCCGCAAACCGTGTCGGGCGCAAAAACGGCATAAACGGGCAGCGGTAAAGCGCCGGGTTGCCCGACGTTGGTGGTTGCCGTCGCCGTGCAACTCGCTGCATCTGTGACAGTTACGAAATATTGACCCGTCGGTAGGCTGTCAATCGTTGGCGTGGTTTCGCCATTGCTCCACAAAAAGTTGAAGGGCGGCATGTCGCCAATTGCAGTCGCCGAAAGTTTGCCGGTGGCGCTTTGAAAACAGGCGGCATTGGTCGCCAAAATGCTCACCGACAGGTCGCAACCGGCAACCGGCAAGGCAATCGTGTCGGCAATCGTGCAGCCATTAAAGTCCGTGATGGTGACTGAATAATCGCCAAGAACGAGGCTGGAAATCTGCGCTGTCGTCGCTCCGTTGCTCCACAAAAAATCGTAGGGTGACGTGCCGCCACTTGGATTGGCGGTCGCAGTTCCGTCGCCTGCGCCGGGCGATGTTTCCCCGGTGGCGCTCAGTCCTGGCACGAGGGGCGGCGGCTCGTTGATAAAACTTCCGCCGAAAGTTGTACAGCCGTTGGCGTCGGTGACGGTGAACGAATAAAGCCCCGCTGCCAAGCCGCCCCGGTCTTCCGGGTCGTCGTCGCCGGGTATGTCTGCCCAATCGAAAGTGTAGGGAAACGTGCCGCCATTGGTCACGAGGTTGATGCCGCCGTTGGCGTCGCCGTTGCATAAGTTGTTGGCAATCAAGCCGCCAGCGGTCAAACCCGGTGGGTCGTCGAGGGTGAAAGTGCTGTCGGCAGTGCAGGCGCTGGCGTCGGTGACGGTGACTGAATAAGTTCCGGCGAGCAGGTTCGAGCGGTCTTCGGGATTGTTTGCGCCAGCTAAATCTGACCAGTCAAAAGTGAACGGCGCAGCGCCGCCGCTTGCCGTAAGGCTGATGCTGGCGTTGGCGTCGCCGTTGCAAAGCACCGGGGTTGTCGTGCCGGTCAAATTCACCGTCGAATTTTGGTTGACGGTGGCGCTGGCAGTGGCAGTGCAGGCTCCGGTGGCAATGTCGGTGATAGTGACCGAGTAAGTTCCGGCGGACAAATTCGAGCGGTCTTCGGGGTTGTTCGTGCCGGGCAAATCCGCCCAATCGAAAGTGTACGGCGGCGTTCCGCCGCTCACGGTCAGGTTGATTGCGCCCGTTGCGCCGCCGCCGCAGGCGACGTTGGTGACGGAAGTGGAAGGTGAAATTGGCGTCGGCTGCGTGACGGTTGCGCTGGCAGTTGCGGTGCAAGCGTTGACGTCGGAGATGGTGACCGAGTAAGTTCCGGCGGACAAATTCGAGCGGTCTTCAGGGTTGTTCGTGCCGGGCAAATCTGCCCAATCGAAGGTGTAGCCAGGCGTTCCGCCGCTCACGGTCAGGTTGATGGAGCCGTTTGAACCGCCGTTGCAGGCGACGTTGATGACGGCAGTGGAAGGTGAAATTTGGGTTGGCTGCGAGATGTTTGCCGAGGCGGTGTCGGTGCAGGCATTGGCGTCGGAGACAGTGACGAAGTAGTTTCCGGCAGGCAAATTCGTGCGGTTTTGAGGATTGCTTGCCCCTGGCAAATCCGCCCAATCGAAAGTGTAGCCAGGCGTTCCGCCGCTTGGCGTCAGCGTAATTGTGCCGGTCGAGCCGCCGAAGCAAAGCACGTCCGTTTCGGCGACAGAAACGTTGGGCGCACTGGCTGGCTGGGTCACATTTGCACTTGAAGTTGCTGCGCAAGTCAGTGCGTCGGTGACGGTGACGAAATAGACGCCTGCACTCAAATTATTGATAGTCTGCGTGTTGCCGCCGTTGCTCCAGGCAAAAGTGTAGGGTGGCGTACCGCCGGTCGGATTGGCAGTTGCCGAACCGTTTGCGCCGCCAAAACAGGAGACGCCGGTTGTGTCGGTGGTCAAATCGAGGGTGGAACAATCGAGGGCGACGGGGGCGCAGGCTGAAAATTCGGAGGTGTTGACGTTGCCGAGCGTGGCGGTTGCGGCGACGACTTCGCCGGGGGAAACGTCGCCCGGCGAAAGCAAGAGCGTCCATGACCCGGCAGCGGTTGCGGTTGCGTTTCCGACAAAAAACCTGCCCTGACAGGGTGCGCTGGAGCAAGTCGAGTTGTCTTCCACCAAAATCTGAATGGCTGCATTTGGCGGCGACGTGCCGCTGATTTGCAGGTTGCTCGCTTGCAAAATGACCGGCGGGGCTGGCGCACCCGCTCCCCGTGAGATGCCGTTTTCGAGGTTGCACCAAAAATTAGAGTTCGTAACCAGCACGTTTCCGATGCCGGGTGCGAAGACGCCGGAGCCGTTGTTGCCGGAAATGCCGTTGGTGCTGATAGTTGCCGCCGTCGTCGAGCCTTGCAAAAAGATGCCGTGCATCAGGTTGTTTTGAATCACGTTTTGCGAGACAGTGAGGTTCAACACGTTGCTGAGGGCATTGACGCCGAACTGGTTGTTGGTCAACTCGTTGGACGCTACCAGGTGGTTGCCGCCGAAGCGGATTTGGATGCCCGCCTGTTGAAAATTTTGGATGTCCAAACCTTCGACAGTGGCTTCGCTGGCGAAAATGTCCAAACCCGGCACGTTGCCTGCGACCGTGCCATCGAGCACGATATTGTCGGTCGTGCCGTCAATGTGCAGCAGGTTTTTCGTGAGGACAGGGATGGGAAAAGCCACATTCGGCTGAATGGTGTGGGGGCCTGCGCCGGGGATGCTGAAAGTGATGAGGTTCAGGACAGGAACGGTGTTGATGCAGTTGCAAGCCCAC
>CAZHLB010000597.1:0-4705 GCA_964533005.1 uncultured Saprospiraceae bacterium | reverse complement strand
AAGCATTTCCGACCTGTCAGCTTTAGTCTTGCCGCAATCAATCAATGAAAAACAAGGTGAAAAAATACCAGGATATTCTCGCCAATCTTGTTCGAGAATATGCCAACTCTTGGAAAGACCCGGTTGGCAATATCGAGGCGCAGGCGGTTTGTGATTTCGAAGGCAACCATTTCCAACTCATGAGCCTCGGCTGGCGCAAAGGCGATTACGTTTGCCATATCATTTTCCATTTCGACATCCAAGACGGTAAGGTTTGGATTCAGGAGAATCGCACTGATATTTTAATTGGAGAGGAATTAGTGAGCCGGGGGATTCCGAAAAGCGATATTGTGCTTGGTTTACAGCCGCCGGAGGTGCGGGCGGAGTTGGAGTATGCAGTGGCATAAACAAAAGCGGTCGGGCAGCGGAACTGCCCGACCGCTTTTGTTTTTTGGGTGAAGGTTATTCCTACCTTTGGCTGAAATTCAAGGCTTTACAAGATTTACATGATTACATCAATTAGCATCGAAAATTTTAAGTCCATCCAATCGCTCAAGTTGGAGTTGGGGCGGTTGAATGTTTTTATTGGAGCTAATGGCAGCGGGAAGTCTAATATTTTGGAGGCGATTGCGATGGGGAGTGCGGCAATGGAGGATAAATTGGATGATGAGTTTTTGGTGAATAGGGGAATTAGAATTGTAGAGCCAACTTTGATGAAATCTGGTTTTGATGGTGATAAGAGGAAATCACCTATTCATATTGTTTGGTCAAATGGAAAAACAGAATGGAACTTAAAAATTGCTTCGACAAATGGACATTTTAATAGTTGGAAGGTTTCTGGGGGATTAAACGAATTAAATGATTATGCAACGAAAATGATTGAAGACGACGAGCAATTGGATTTGTTGATTGAAGAGACTAAAAATGAATTGAAAAAAGAAGGGAAAACTGAGTTAGTGCCTGCTGTTGAAGGTGTATTGAAAGGAGCAAAACTGGGTGAATTTATGCCTTGGATAGAGTTAAAGTCGATGATACTAACTCAACTTAGTCAAAGAATTTTGGGAGAAAGCCAAGCAAACGATTTTCTCAATTTTATTATTTATGCCCCCGAAAATCACTTCCTCCGCCGCTTCGAAGAAGAAGCCGCCATCAAGCCGCTCGGCATTAAAGGCGAAGGCTTGTTTAAATTAATTACCATTATTGCCAACGAATATCCAGACCAATTCAATGAAATAAAAAAGCATCTGAAATTAATTGACTGGTTCGAGGATTTTGAAATACCGGGTGATTTAAAATTCACGGAAAGAAGGATAAAAATCAAAGACCAATACCTCGCCGACGACCTTCAATATTTTGACCAGCGCAGCGCCAACGAAGGCTTTTTATACCTGCTATTTTACCTGACGCTTTTTGTCAGTGAGGATACGCCGCATTTCTTTGCCATTGACAATATTGACAATTCGCTCAATCCGAAACTCGGCAGCGAACTAATAAAAGTGCTGGCAAAACTCGCCAAAGACCATCAAAAACAAGCCCTGCTCACCACGCATAATCCAGTCATTCTCGACGGTCTCGATTTGAATGATGATGAACAGCGCCTGTTCGTGGTTTATCGCAATGCCGACGGACACACCAAAGTCCGGCGCATTCCGGCGAGAAAACCAATGAACGGCATTCAGCCGGTGCGCCTTTCGGAAGCATTCATTCGGGGCTACATCGGCGGGCTTCCCGACAACTTTTAACCTATGCCAACATTCGGACTCATCACGGAGGGACCAACTGACCGGGTTGTTATCAAACAAATCCTGTTCGGGATTTTTAATGATGCCGATTTGCCCATCAACCCGCTCCAGCCAAAGGAGGACAGAGACCCTGCGAATTGGGTAAAAGTGCTTGACTATTGCTGTTCGGATGATTTCAAGCCTTCTTTGGTGGACAATGATTACGTGATTGTGCAGATTGATACGGACGTGCTTATTCGAGAGCAATTGCCAGAAAAATACAAGGTAGATTTATCGGCTGACTTGCCGGTCGAGGAAATCATTGACCGGGTTTGCAAACTCCTGATGTCTTTAATTGATGCCGATGAAATATTTTGGGAAAACTATGGTGAGAAAATCATTTTTGCCATTTCCGTCCATCAAATCGAGTGCTGGTTTTTGCCGATTTATTTCAAGAACAAAAAAGTGAAAGCGGCTAAGATTACCGGCTGTATTGACACGCTAAATGAAGTGCTGCCGCAGCAGGAGAAAGGGCTTTATATTCATGGGAAAGACCTGGCTTATTATTCCACGATTGCGAAGCATTTTCGAAAAACTATTCTCAAAATATATCAGCTTAATCCAAGCCTGAAAATATTCGTGGAGCATGTTCTTGAGTTAAAGAACAAGCCTTTAGGAGACGAAAGCAACGAATAAAATTTCCGAAATTTCATCCATAATTTCCCACCACTTCCGCCACCCCCCGCCAATTCACCAACCTCCCGACCCCGTCTGCCAGTCCTGCTCTCCGCCGTACACCACGAGGCTGTCCACCAAAGGCAAATCAACGATTTGCCGCCACCAGTCAATATTTTTAAAAAAATCAGCGCTGAAAGTCCGACCGAATTTGATTTTCACCAGCAGCAGCTTGCCGCTCAAATCCAACACGAGGTTTATTTCATGCACGAACCTTAATCTGTACCAACTCCGGTGCAGATTTAAGTTCTTACTTTAAATCTGCACCAAACTCGGCGCAAATTTAAAGTCCGAACTAAAATTTGCGAAACGCCTGATTTCAAAGCACTTTCACCCCTCCCCCAACCTCCTCCGAATCACCTCCTCCATCTTCAAAGCCAATTTCAGCGGCTCATCCGTCACCTTCCATTCCTCCTTTTCCAGCGCCTCTTTCACGACGTTGATGAGCGACCAATATTCATTGAAGCGGGTTTTCAGCACTGCCTGGTCGAGGGTTTTCCAGAAGTTTCCCTCGTCGAGGACTTTCATTTTGTAGCAGTATTTTTTCTCCAAATACTTGAGCAAAGTGACCAGCGCCACGTGGGTTTGCAAACCGGCATATTGCGTTTTGACGTGGACGGAATAAACCATTTCCGGCGTGATTCCGGCAAGGTCTTCTGCAATTTCCAGGTTCATGGGCGTGGAAGTGCGACCCGACGGCGTGAAGGTGAGAAATGCCGTCTCGCATTTGGTCGGGGTGAAAAAAATGCCTTGCAGGCGGATAGGTTTCGGGTCGCCCTCGCCCGGTTCGAGGGGCACGGCGGCGGCGGGAACTTCGATGGTTTCGTCAAAAGAATGGCTTTTCCAATCCAGTGAGCGGCAAATGTCTTCGACTTCGGCGACGAGTTCAGGTAATCTTGCTGGCTTGCGCAAACGGGCGGAGTAGTGCAATGTGAGTCCCATAATTGTATTTTTTGGGGTAAGGTATAAAAACCAGCACAAGTCTGTTCGATGGATTTCTGAATATTGGCGAACCTGCCTTGAATACACTGAAATTAAAGTTTCCGCACTTCGAGCGGCGGGGTTTTGAAACCCCGCATTTCTGGAAACAAGCGAAGTTTCAAAACCCCGCCGCTCGAAGGGCGGAAACTTTAATTGCGAAGGGCTCAATTTTCACCGCCAACCCTGCCTGCTTCCTCTTCCATCCCCGTCTGCCGCCGCCTCGATTTCACGTTTTCATTCCCAAAATTATAACTCAAACTCAGCGCAACCCGCCTGCTGTCCCAGCCGCCGCTGCCTATCGAATACAAGCCGGCAAAATCGGAAAATCCCGACCACCCAGACTGGAAAAAAATGTCGCTGGCGCTCAGGCGAGCATTCAGCCGCTCCCGCAAAAACTTCCGCTGCAAACCTAAATCGAGGCTCCAGCTCGGCTCATACTTGAAAATCCCTCCCCAGACGCCGGGACCCGAAAACCAGCCTGACACCTCGCCTTTCAGTTTCCACGGCAACGTGATGGTGTGCTGCATATAAATATTGTAGGTGAAGGCTTGCAGGTCAATCACGTCGCCGTTGCCGTAGTCGGCTTGGTTGTCTAAGTGGCTGGCGCTGAGGTTGAAATAGGCGTTCCATTTTTTGGTCACGTCCACCGGGGCGCTCAGGTTGGCGCTCCAGATGGTTTGTTTCGACAAGTTTTCCCAGGTGATGTAACCGGCACGAGGGTCGTGTTCGGCGGGTCCGAAAATGCGGGTGATTTGGTCGTGGGTGCGGCTGTAAGCTACCTTGAAATTATACCGGAAGTTGAAAGTGTAGCCCAATTCGAGGTTGTTCACGATTTCCGGGCGCAGGCGGGGATTGCCTTTTTCGTAGGCAAGCTCGCTGATTTGGTTGTTGAACGGGTTGAGCACATTGTAGTCGGGGCGGTTGATGCGGCGACCGTAGTTCAGCGCCAAGCCGTGTTTTTCCGACACCTGCCAGGTCAGACCGGCACTGGGGAACCAGCTTAGGTAATTCAGATAATCCGTCGAGTCCGGCAAATCCGCCCGAAACGTGCGCAGGTCGCCAATGGCGTCCGTTTTTTCCGCCCGCAGACCGGCGGAAAAATTCACCGTTTTGCTCAACGAGTGAGCGAAATTGACGTAGCCCGCATAGACTTTTTCATCGTACTCGAAGCGGTTGGAGGCGCTGTCGTCGAGGACAGCCGAGCCGTTTGCGCCGTCAAAAACAAGGTAGGTGTTGTCGGAAACGACCTTGCTCAGTTTCGTGCCGAGGCTGAGGTTGCCGCCGAGCAG
>CAZHLB010000596.1:0-4706 GCA_964533005.1 uncultured Saprospiraceae bacterium | reverse complement strand
TTTTTGGTTTAAGCGTTTGGTTTTTTTTTAAATCATTTTTCTTGTAATTTTTGGTGGGTGGTTTTTTTTATAAAAATTTTTAAAAATTTTTTCTAAAAAACACCTCCCTCCGTTTAGGATGCCTGCCATCCAACCTCCTCATTGTGAAGGCGGTAAGCAGCTTTTTTCTGGTCGTCTTCGGAAATTTCAGGCTCGAAAAGGGATGGTTGTGGCAGCTTTTTGGCAAATTTTTTCAAAAGCTCCTCCTCCATTTCCCGGTGGCTGACGAGGGATTTATCTTTCAAAATATGCTGCACTTCCCAGCCTAATTCATCGAGATGGACGGCAATCATGGAAAAGCGGTGGCATTCGAGCGGGTGGCTTTCAGCGCACATCAAAGCAATTTGGTAGCCTTGTTCGATGCCCATTTCCAAGCGTTGGATGCCTTGCCGGAAGGATTCCGTGCGGCGCACTTTTTCAAAATCCACCTTGCCTTCGCCGGTCAAAACGGCAGTGTTTTCACGCCTTGCGCCGAATTCTTTGCCGAAGTGCATATATAAAATTTCATGCTCGGCGAGTGCCTGCCGCAAGGTTTCCCGGTTGAATTGAGGATAACGTTGGCTCACCGGCGTACTGCGCACGTCCACGACGCAGGAGATGCCATGCGTTTCGAGCAAAGCCAGGAAATTCTGGATTTCGTGGTTGGAGTGACCGATGGTGAAAATGGTTGGCGGCATTGTTTGGATGCACCTTTCCGAAAGTTTCAAACTTTCGGAAAGGTTGGTTTCAAAAAAAATTAGTGGGATGTTTCATCAACACTTTTTTTTCTTCAACACATAGTCACATGAGTTCACATAGTTTGCTGATTCTCAAAAAACTATGTGAACTCATGTGACTATGTGTTTGAAAAAAAAGTGTGTTCGTGAAACATCCCAAATTAGTCCTTGTAAATCTTGACCTCCCTTTTTCCAGGCACGGCGAATCCTCGATACATCCCTTCCGAATTGAACGGCAGCGCCACGTTTCCCTGCGCATCCACCGCAATTAAGCCACCGTCGCCACCCCGTTTTTGAAGGTTTTTTACCACAGCTGCGGCGGCAGTTTTCACGTCTTCTTTCAGGTAAGCCATACGAGCCGAAACGTCATGAGCGACAGCGTATCGAATAAAAAATTCGCCATGCCCGGTGCAGGAAACAGCGCAGGTGGCATTGTCAGCAAATGTGCCAGCGCCAATAATTGGCGTGTCGCCGAGCCTGCCCCAACGCTTGTTGGTCATGCCGCCGGTGCTTGTTCCTGCTGCCAAATTGCCGTTTTTGTCGAGCGCCACGCAGCCTACCGTGCCGAATTTGGAGTCTGTTTTTTCCAAAATCAGCTCTGTTTTTGTGCGCTCCTCAGCCTGGATTTTTTCAAGCGCCCGGCGGCGGGATTGGGTGGAGAAATAAGAATTTGGAACCGTGTCCAAGCCTTGTTCGATGGCGAATTTTTCAGCGCCGTCACCTGCCATCATTACGTGAGGCGACTTATTCATCACTGCCAACGCAGCCCGAATGGGGTTTTTGATATTCGTGACGCCGCCGACTGCGCCTGCTTTTTGGCTGCTGCCATCCATCACCGAAGCGTCCAATTCGTGTGTCCCTGCGTTGGTAAAAACGGCTCCTTTGCCAGCATTGAAAAGCGGATTGTCTTCGAGAAAAACGATTACTTTTTCCACTGCTTCGAGCGCCGAGCCGCCATTTTTCAGCACATTTTCGCCGATGTCGAGGGCTGCATTCAATGCCTTTAAATATTGAGCTTCCTGCTCCGGCGTCATGTCAGTTTTGCGAATGGTGCCTGCGCCACCGTGAATGGCGAAGGCGTAGGCGGGTCTGGCGGCGTTATTTTCCTGGCTCATTTTATTGGTGGAAGTTCCGGTTGAACAGGCGAACAAGCCGAAAATCGTGATGGCTGCGATTGGAACACACTTCATAAGTTGCCGTTTTTGAGCGGTTGATGAGGGTTGATAAGGGTTAATGAGGTTAATATCAACCTCATTAACCTTTATCAACCCTTATCAACCCTCCAGAGGGGCGAATTTTGAAATCTTTTGCTTCGCAGTCAAATTTTTTAAAAACGAATTGTATGAAAATACTGATTATCGGCGGCGGCAACATGGGCACGACTTACGCCCACGCCTTCCTGCGCTCGCACGTCTCGACTAGAAATGACCTTTTCATTTTGGAAAAATCCCCTGAAAAAGCAACAGAGTTAGCCAAGCAAGACATCGGAACGGTCTTCGGCGAGCCGGAAGAATGTTTGCGCCAAGCCGACCTGATTATCCTCGCAGTGAAACCGCAAGATTCACAGGCGCTTTTTCAGCGAATCAAACCGCTGGCGGACGGACAACAGGTTTTTCTCTCCATCATGGCTGGCGTGAAAATCAAGTCCATTGCCGAAGCACTCGGCGTCCGAAAAATCATTCGTGCCATGCCCAATCTGCCTGCTCAAATTGGCATGGGCATGACCGCTTTTACTTCCACCGACGAAGTGACCCGCATCGAATTGGTCACCGTTCAAAACCTCATCAACACCACCGGCAAGAGCATTTACGTGGCAAATGAAAACCTGATTGATGCCGCCACCGCTATTTCCGGGTCGGGGCCCGCCTACGTTTTCTTTTTTATGAATGCCCTGATTGAAGCGGCAAGGAAGCTCGGCTTCAATGAATCTGAGTCGGAATTGCTCGTAAGCCAGACTTTCAAGGGGGCGGTGGACTTGTTTCACTCGGCTGATTTTTCCTGCGACGAATGGATTCAAAAAGTCGCATCGAAAGGTGGGACGACGGAGGCGGCATTGCGCAGCTATTCGCAAACGTCTCTTTTTCAGGATATTATTTCCGGTGCGGAAGCTGCGATGCAGCGAGCTGTTGAACTGGGCAACTGACACAGAGAGGTGTTGAATTACTTGACAGTCGGTTTTTCGATGAAAATAGTTTGCGCTTCAAACTGCCGTTCTGCTTTTCTTTGCCGCCTGGCAAAACCAAAAAGGTCATCTCCCGTTTTGCCTGCGAAATCAATTTCATCATGACAATTTCCAAAACAGCAAGCCTGATTATCTACCGCATCCGGGAAAAAGGACTGGAAGTTTTCCTGCTCAACGACGAGAAGGAGAGCGAAAAATGGCAACTCCCGCAGGGCCCCTTAGAGCAAGCGGTTGCCGTGCCGATGGAAGGCGTTGAAAATTTTATCGCCCTCGACCCGGTACAGCAAGAAGATGGGAAAATGGATGAAGCCTACGCCGTCGAAGGCGACTGGCATGACATCCCTTCGCTAAAATCTTTGCTTTTGCAAGACGTGCTGTTTGTCAAAGACCAGCTCAAGCAAATGATTCCGGAAATGATGGAAAAGGGCGCTTTTGTCGCCGTGAAAGAAGCGTTCAAGCGGGTGCTGCCGCATCAATACGAGCAATTGAAAGAACTCAAGGATATTTTATCCGACCGCAATTCTGTCAAAGACCTTTGACGATTTTGCGCTGGAAATAAAAAAGAAAAGACCCGGCAGGCACTGCTTGCCGGGTCTTTTCTATTTTCCCCGTCCCATAGGGACACAACATCGGTAGGAGCGAATTACCACCAACTTTCCAGTCCCGTAGGGACGCAACATAATTTATATTGCGTCCCTACGGACTGGAAAGTTGGTGGTAATTCGCTCCTACCGATGTTGTGTCCCTACGGGACGGGGAAAGCGAAGCTATTTTAATTCTCAAAGCCCATTTTACTTTTGCCCGTCACTAATCAATTATCAATATGCAAAACTCCGTCAGCCGTACCGTTTTTAATTTTCCTGGGCAAACCGGCATTTACCGGGGCAAGGTTCGAGACGTCTATTTCTTTGACAACCTGCTCGTCATGGTTGCCTCCGACCGCATCTCCGCTTTCGACTATATTTTGCCGAGACCTATTCCTTTTAAAGGACAAGTGCTCAATCAAATTGCCGCTCATTTTTTGAATGCGACCAGAGATATATGTCCTAATTGGCTGCTCGCCACGCCTGACCCACAGGTTGCCGTCGGACACAAATGTGAGCCATTTCGGGTGGAAATGGTCGTGCGTGGTTATTTGACAGGTCATGCCTGGCGAACTTATAAATCAGGTAAGCGAGAACTTTGCGGTGTTTTTTTGCCGGAAGGTATGAAAGAGCACGACCGTTTTCCACAACCCATTATAACGCCGTCCACAAAAGCGGAAGAAGGACACGACGAAGATATTTCCAGGGAAGAAATTATTGCACGAGATATAGTCAGCGCTGATGATTATGCCATATTGGAAAAATATGCGCTCGCATTATTTCAACGAGGAACGGATATGGCGGCTCGACAAGGTTTAATTCTTGTGGACACAAAATATGAATTTGGCAAAAAAGACGGCATAATTCATTTAATTGATGAAATTCATACGCCCGACAGCAGCCGCTATTTTTATTTAGATGGCTATGAAGAACGACAAATAAAAGGCTTGGAACAAAAGCAATTATCCAAGGAATTTGTGCGGGAATGGCTGATGGCGCACGGCTTTCAAGGCAAGGAAGACCAATTAATGCCGGTGATGCCGGATGTGTTTGTGGAGCAGGTGACGGAGCGGTATATTGAATTATTTGAGCGGTTAACCGGGCATGTTTTTGAAAGAAAAGAGGAGGCGGATATTTTGGGAAGAATTGAAAAGAACGTGCGTCAATATTTGGTTGAATTGGCTT
>CAZHLB010000595.1:0-4709 GCA_964533005.1 uncultured Saprospiraceae bacterium | reverse complement strand
ATGTGACGGAAAGGTAGAAATTTCTCAACTCTTACGCCTGTCCTGAACAGTTACTCAAAAGGTTTCTCCTACGCTGCAAACAGCAATCAAAAAATAAACAGCCATGCAAAATTTCCATTCCCTTGCGCCCGGCACAAGCAGCCATAACATTGTCAGCTTTGAAGAAAAGACCCGGCACGAACAAACTTTCGTGCATTTCCTGAAAACCGAAAACATCCCGGTTCGCCTCCGGCGGCAACTTTGTTGGTGGGGTGTTTCCCTCACCGATACGGAGGATTGCTGCCAGCAGGCATTGCTCGTCATTTGGGAGAACATTCAAAATGGCAGATTTCGATTTCAGCAGGCATCCGCCGCCAAAGGCTACCTGGCTCGCACTGCCCGTAACATTTGGCTGGGAGAATGCCGCCGTCGGAAGCATCGAAGCGCAGCGGCGCAGCCTTTCGATTCACAAGATTGGCAGGCTTCGGATTTGCCCGATTTCGCTTCCGGCGAGGCGGTTGCGATGCAGGAACGAGAAGCGGCGATTTGGAAAAGTTTGGATGTCCTCGATGAAAAAAGCCGCTGCCTGTTGGTCGGTTTTCACGTGGAAGGCATTGGTTACGAGCGGCTTGCGAAGGAACTGAAATATGCCAGCGCCCACGTTGCCAGAGAGATTTGTTGCCGCAGGCGGAAGGTGGTGAAACAAGCTTTTTTGCGGCGAATGGCTGTCTGAATGAAAAAGGCGCAACCGAATGAATCAGTTGCGCCTTTGCTTTTAGTACCCACGACTGGATTTGAACCAGCACATCCTTACGGACACTACCCCCTCAAAGTAGCGCGTCTACCAATTTCGCCACGTGGGTATTTTTTGATGTCCTTTTTTCGAGCGGGTGCAAAAATAGAAGAATTGGGAAAGTTCCAAACTCAATTTTCCGGTCAAAAAATTTTCAAAAAAATATCCCGGCAAGGGTAGCTGTCAGATAAAATTTTCAAGTATGTTTGCCGCAGCAAAAATGTAATGAGCTTTGCATTCACTCCTTACTGATACAAGAGCCGATTTCAGGTAAGCGTTTTTCATTAATCCAGAACATAATCCAAAGCTCAACATGGAACACTTTATTCTACTCTGCCTGGCAGCGCTGGTTGCCGTGCCCTTCATTCTCACAATGGCGCCCAAAGTTGCGTCTCCTTTCGACGAAAACTCAGATTCTTCTTTCTCATCCTACTTCGAGGATACTTCTCCTCCCGACCATTCACCACGACAGGAAATCATGTCCGATTAGTCTTTCTCTCATCCCAACCGATGGTGCTAAAAAGTCATTTTTTTATTGGTGCTTAACGGCTTATGCCTGGCATGATTTTATCATGTTTTTGATAGCCGTTGGCATCGAGCCGTAGGCTGCTGCTAAATTGACATTTAAACCAGGTGGTTTTAAATGTCAATTCGGTAATAGTCAATAGCGGGTTCCAACAGCAATAAAATTGCTGATTCCATGAACGTACTTAAACTCCCCGCGCTGTTGTTCCTGCTCGGAACGACATTCGCTGGAACGGGCGCTTGGGCGCAATCCAGCCTGCATTTCCAGGCGGAAACTACCCTGGCGTCCGTTTCCTCTGCTTCCCGACCGGCAGCTAAAACCGGCGCTTCCAGTTCCTCGGCTTTCCGGTTTTTCAAGCGGTTGCCACAAGCCCATTCCGGCTATCTCATCGAAGTCGCCACTTCCAACTTTCCGTTGACCAGCGAGCATCCCGTCTTCAAAAAATACGGCAATGTTTTCTACGACAAGCTGCGGGAAGGCGGCTACTCGTACCTCATCAAAGCAGACTTTTCATCGAAGGAAGCGGTGCAGGAATTTTTGCAAAAAGTCATCCTGCCCAAGACGCCGGAAGCACGGTTCGTCGAATACAAGGAAGGCATTCGCACCGTCGTGCGGGACTAATTCCGTCCCGCCGGCTTGCGCCAAAATAGCAGTTTTCTTTTCTTGAGACTAATCACGATGGAGCTCGTTCCACCCTGCTGGAACGGGCTTTTTTTTTTGGTGATTTGGTGGTTTGGTGGTTTGGTGATTTGGTGATGGGACGTCCGACGTCCCAACACCAAATCACCAAATCACCAAATCACTATTTCAGGCGCAGATTAAACTCAACCCGGCGGTTCGCTTCCCTGCCTTGCTCGGTGCTGTTGTCAGAAAGGGGCTGGGTTTTGCCGAAGCCTTTGTGGGTCATGCGGCTGGCAGGAACCTGGCGGGCGAGCAAGTATTCGTAGCAAGCTTTCGCACGCTCCTCGGACAGGCGCAGGTTGGCGGCAGCGTCGCCAACGTTGTCCGTGTGACCGCCGATGGCGAGGTCGTAGCGAGGATATGCCAGCAAAATCTCGGCGACTCGGTCGAGGATGGCGTAGGATTGAGCCTTCATCGTTGCCTTGCCCGTCTCAAACTGCACGTTTTTGGCGGCGAGCGTCAAAAAATCTTTGTCCTCTTTTTTAATGTCGGGGCAGCCTTGATTCGTGCCTGATTCGTCGGGGCACTTGTCGTCTTTGTCAGCGACGGCATCGCCATCCCGGTCGGGGCAGCCTTTTGCACTGGCAACGCCGGAGAGTGTCGGGCAAATGTCGCTGCCATCGTCAATGCCATCGCCATCGGTGTCGGGGCAGCCGTTGAATTTGCCGAAAGTGCGGGGGCACTTGTCATCCTTGTCGGCGACACTGTCGCCGTCGCTGTCGGGGCAGCCTTGAGCAGTGCCACTGCCAGGCTCGTTGGGGCAACGGTCTTCATCGTCGAGGAAGCCGTCCATGTCACTGTCTTTTTGTGGGCAACCTTTGCGGTTGGGGGTTCCGGGGTCGTTTGGGCATTTGTCGTCCTTGTCGGCAATGCCATCCCGGTCGGCGTCGGGGCAGCCTTGCAGGGTAGGCAAGCCACGCTCGTTGGGGCAGGCATCGTCCTCGTCAAAGACGCCGTCGGCGTCGGAGTCTTTTTGTGGGCAGCCTTGGCGGTCGGCTTTGCCAGGCTCGTTGGGGCAGCGGTCGTCCTTGTCGGCGATGCCGTCGTTGTCGGCGTCGGGGCAGCCTTTCACCTTGCCAGCTTGCCAGGGGCATTCATCTTTATTTTCGGAAAAACCATCTCCGTCTGAGTCGGGACAGCCTTGTGTGGCAGCGGTTCCGGGCTGATTCGGGCACTCGTCGCTTTCATCGGTGATGCCGTCGCCGTCGCTGTCTTTTTTCGGGCAACCATTTTGCGCAGGCAAGCCAGGCTCGTTGGGACAGCGGTCGTCCTGGTCGGCGATGCCATCCTGGTCGGCGTCGGGGCAGCCTTGCGTGACGGCTTTGCCAGGTTGAGCCGGGCAGCGGTCGTCTTTGTCGGGGATGCCGTCTTGGTCGGAGTCAGGATTTGACGGCAGGTTGGCAGGGATAATTTCAGCCGTGCTTTTCAGTGGGCAACCCTCATTTGCAGGCGAGCCAGCCTGGTCGGGGCATTTATCGTTGGCGTCCGCCACGCCGTCGCCGTCTTTGTCGCTGGCAAATGGGCAGCCTTTGTTGTCATGCGAACCGGCGACGGTGGGGCAATCATCTTTCGCATCCGGCAAGCCATCGCCATCCGTGTCGGGGCATCCGTTGAATTTTTCCAAACCTTTTTCCACCGGGCAATCGTCTTCGCCATTTGCAATGCCATCGCCGTCGGCGTCGGGGCAGCCGTTGGCTTGGAGCGTTCCTGCCTCATTCGGGCAGTGGTCTTGCGCATCGGGCAAGCCATCGGCGTCGGCATCGGCAATCACTTCCTCCGTTTGAGTGACGGGCTTCAATTTGAAATGCCAGCCAATGCCAAACTGCAAGTTGTCCCGCAGGTCAGAAAATGACTTCCGGTACTCTGCCTGCGCCGTGAAAAACGAACTCCCACCGACCCGGTAGAAAACTCCCAAGCCCAGTGGGACTTGCGTGTTTTGAGCATTGCTGCCTTCCAGTTTTTCGAAAACGATGCCCAGCCCCGCAAAAACGTAAGGCAAAATGCGGCTCTCCGGCTTCGCAAACTGATACTGGGCTACCGCATCGAGGCTGAAAAAAGTGGCTTTTCCGTCCTCCTCGGCGAGGTTAGCAATGCCTATTTTGAGCGGCAGGGCGAGGTTAATGTTTGGATGGACGCTTCGCAGGTAGGCAAGTTCCAACCCGTTGCTCATTTTAAAATCGCCAACGGAATTGGGCGTGTAGTAGTCAATGAACAGCACTTTGGCGGAGATTCCGTGCAAGGGTTGCTGCTCGTCCTGGGCAAGCAGGAAATCGGTTTTGAGCATCAGGCACAACGCAAGGGCTGCGCCCCAAATCAATTTTTTCATTAGAACTTCAATGTTATGGGATGAAACTCACTGTTGGCTGACGGCTCTCCCGGCGACTTGCCGAAAGGACGCAGCAAACAATCGAACCAAACCGAAATCAGGAAACAGAAGCAAGATTTTGGCAGGATGTACGACTGGCGAATTGCAGGGTTGCAAACGTGGCTGAAATCTTACCGGTTTCTGGCTTTCGAGTCGCTTCGAGGGTCAAAAGTACCCGATTTTTTCAGCCGGGTAATCCCGTGCTTCGGGTAGGCGGCGGCGAGGATTAACACATCTTTATTAGGGTTGCTTTCGACAGTTTTTGGAGGGCAGCCGTTATTTGGGCGTCAAAAGCTGACAGGTGGAAAAAATTGGTGATTGGTGATTGGTGACTGGTGATTGGGAATCCCCAATCACCAGTCACC
>CAZHLB010000594.1:0-4711 GCA_964533005.1 uncultured Saprospiraceae bacterium | reverse complement strand
TTTTCCGTCCAAACCGGCAAATCCACCATCAATGCTTTCACGTACTGGTCTTGCAGCGGTTCCTTGTACAAAGTGATGCGGCGGTTGCCATCCACTTTCACGTAGAGGGTATTGCCCTTATCATCTTTGATTTCCAAGAAATCCTCGCCGTACCACTTTTTGAACAAGCCCAAAACGTCGAGCAGCAGGCTGTCGGCGCTTTGCTCTTTGTTCCAGGGCGCCCAGGCTACGTAGCTGAACATGACGGGCATTTCGAAAATCTTCCCCTGCTCGAATTTTGGATAAAAATCCATGTACGCCGGGTGTTTCAGTTCCGTCATTTTGTATTGGACGGACATGTTGGAACTGCCTTCTTTCCAGATGCCCTTCTTGTTCAAGTCCCAGCAATGGGCAAAAAAATCTTTGGTGTCCATGCCAAAATGAAGTCCGAAAAAGAGGCTGTCGTGGCGTTCGCCGCTAGCAAGCTCGCTGGCGACTTTGCGCTCGTATTCGCTTTGGCAACTGGTCAATGCCAGGGTGAAAATGGCTAAAAATATGGTTGGTCTAATCATGTTGAGCACTTCTTGCTTTTTTGAAATAATATGGATTGTCTGGAAAATTCAGGTACGAGACGAGAATAGTCAATGCCTTAATCTTTTCATCAAAACCGCCGGGTTGCGGCGAGTGTGCCAGAAAGAAAGCACAAAAATCCGTTGCGTATTTTCTTCGAGGCGAAAGACGATTTGATAAGGAAAACGATTGACGATGGCTCTCCGGTAACGGGGTCTGTGCCTAACAGGCCCGTACTTGTGGGGACGCAAACTCATTTCATGTAGCGTGGCGAGGATGTTGGCTTTAAACTTTACCGCTGCCTGCGGAGACGCCTCGTGATACCAAAGCATGGCTTCTTCATATTCCTCTTTCGCCTTTTTACCGAGGTAGATTTTATAAGCCATGAGTCTGGTGCATGTATTTTAATACTTCTTCCAGACTGTAGGAAGCATCCGGTTTGGTGAGCATTTCTTCGTAGCGTCTGTCCAATTCATTCAATTCTGCTTCCGTGAATTCGTCGTCGGTGATGTGCCTGCCAATCTCATATCCCTCCAGCAAGTTGTCCAACATGGTGGAAATAATGCCCATCAGGGATTCTGGCATTTGATTTAATTTCTCAATCACGATTGTCTTTGACATGGTTGAATTTTTTTTGGCGATTTTACACAAACCTAAACCAATGCTTGGGAATGGCAAATAGTCACCGTATTTGAAAAACTTCCATCGCCTCGTTGTTCCTCGCCACCAAAATCAGGCGCTTGTTTTTGACCGGCAAAGAAATCATGTCCCTGATTTCTCCCTTGACAAAAAAGCCCGATTGACGTGGCAATTGCGTCTGAAAATTGCCCTTCCCGTCTCCAAGCAAGAGCCAGCCGTAGCTGCCATCGTAAATCCCAACCTCCGGTTTTGAGCGGTAAAAATTGCCGCCGAGCAGCAGGTCTTTTTTGCCGTCGCCGTTAAAATCTTCCGCCAGCACGGCATAGACCGGCGCAAACTGCGCTTCGATGGGCAGCGGTCGCATTTCGAAATTGCCTTTGCCATCGTTCAAAAAAACGCAGGATTGAAGCTGCTCCGCTGCCAAGCGGACGGAGCCGGTGAGTTGTTCGGGGGTGAAAATGGTTTCCACCGGCTGGTTTTTGTAGTCCTTGTAGTACAGGTATTTTTTCTTCAAAAAGGGCAGTTGCTTCACCAAATCATGGCGCAAGGCGAGGGGGAACGAGCGACGTTCACCCGCATCACCTCCGACCCCTGAAGGGGAGTCCACACCGCCACTGCTTCCAAAATTTGCGGGAGCGAAAGCGCTGACGATATGCTCCGCCGTGCCGTTATGGTCGAAATCGTTGACGAGCATGGTCACAGGTTCCTCCGGCGAGGCTTTGAAACGACTGTTCAAACCATGATTTCCCGCTACCAAATCCAGGTCGCCGTCGCCGTCCAAATCGCTGACTTCGAGGCAGTTCCACCAGCCTGATGATTTGGTGATTTGGTGATTTGGTGATTTGGTGAGGGTGCCGCCGTCGTTGATGAAAATTTGGATGGGCATGTATTCGCCGCAGACGGCAAGGTCGAAATCTTTGTCGCCGTCGGCATCGAACCACTTGGCGTCAGTGACCATGCCGATGTTTTTCAGTTCCGGAGCGATGGCGGGGGTGGCGTTTTTGAAATTGCCTTTGCCGTCGTTTTGCAAAATGTAACTGCTGCCGGGCACACCATAATAAGAAGGTATCAGGCGGACGCCAACGAATAAATCCTGGTCGCCGTCGGCGTCAAAATCGGCGGCGGCGACGCAGGAGGTGCTTTCAAATTTCCCGGCGGGCAACAGTTGGTTTGATTTGGTGAAATTGCCTTTGCCGTCGTTGAAATATAGCCGGTCTGCGAGGGCGGAGGAACTGCTTGAAAATTCGTTGCCGCCGCTGGCGACATACAAATCCAAATCCCGGTCGCCGTCGGCATCGAAAAGAAGGGAGCCGAGGTCTTCGGATGTCTTGTCTTTTTCAAAAAGGGCTTCGTTGGTTTTTACAAAGCTCCCTCCCCGCTGGACAAGCAAAGCGCCGGGCGAGTCCTTCGCTCCGCCGATGAAAAAGTCCTGCAAGCCATCACCATTCACGTCGCCGCTGCACATTTTTGGGCTTTCGGCGGAAAGCATGTGGTAAATCAATTGCTCCCGATCGAAGTCGGAGAATTCATTTTCGACGTGGCGGTATGGCAAGGAAAAACGAGCGGTAACATTTTTGAATAGTGGCTGCGTCTGCTCCCCTTTAGGGGTTGGGGGTGTGTGCGGCTTGGCGTCCTTTTGATGCAGCGTCAAAAATTGGTCTGCCGAAACATTGGTCAGTAACAACTGCGCCCCGCCGGGAAATTCGGCAAGCAACGTGTCCACCTTTTCCAGTTCGCCCAAGCCAAAATGCAGGCGGCTGTCGCAAGTAGATTCAAAACCTCGCATCGGCGAGACTTCCTGAAAAAGCAGCTTTCCGCCACTGCGCAAGGTCACTTTTGCGCCGATGGCGTGGGTGTTCATGCCTTCGCCGACGAGCCGGATGTTGAGGAAATGCTGGTCTTTCGACAAAGTGTCGGCGTTGTTTCGATAGAGAAATGACGGCATATCCAGGTTGTTAACCACGAGGTCGAGGTCGCCGTCGTTGTCGAGGTCGCCGTAGGCGCTGCCATTGGAAAAGCTTGGTTCGGACAAGCCCCAGGCGGCTGCCTGGTCTTTGAAAGTGGGGATTGGGGATTGGGGATTGGTGATTGGTGATTGGCGACTGGCGTCTGCCAACTGGTTTTGGAAGGCATAGTTTGGAATCTTCTCCGACGGCATGGCGTCCACCAGCTTGGTGATGGCGTTTTTTTCTTTTTGAATGATTGCTTGAACAGCTTTGGGGTCGGAGTAAAAATTGACGTAATCCTGGTCGGTCAAGTCTTTGCCGATGCCGTTGGCGACGAAAATATCCTTCCAGCCGTCGTTGTCCATGTCCAAAATCAGCGCTCCCCAACTCCAGTCGGTGGCGTGGACGCCTGCGAGGCGAGAGATTTCTGTGAAATGAGGCGGTTTCAAGTTAGGAGGTAACTTGAAGTTATCTCCTAACTTCCCTAGGTTCAATTGCAAAGTGTTGCGGGTGAACTGGTGGTAGTAGCCATTTTCAATCTCTCGCTGGTAGAGTTCCCAATTTTCAAACTTGGTTTTGGTCTTCATGCGGGCGTCGCTTTGTGGCAGCATTTCGGTGACGAAAATGTCCGGCAAGCCGTCGTTGTTGACGTCGGCGATGTCGGCGCCCATGCTGCCCATGCTGGTTTCCCGGATACTTTGCTCTAAAACTTCGGTGAAGCCGCTGCCGTCGCCCCGGTTGAGGTAGAGGTAATCCCGCTCGAAAAAATCGTTGGAAACGAACAGGTCTGGAGCGCCGTCGAGGTTGAGGTCGCCAACGGAGACGCCTAATCCGAAGCCGACGTTGCTGCCGTAGATGCCTGCCTGTTCACTCACGTCCGTAAATTTTGGAGTTGCACCGCCTTCGTTGCGGAAGAGTTTGTTCCCGCCTTGCGAGTCACGAACCTTGCGCTGGTCTTTGATGAGGTCGTAGCCGCCGACGGAGCGGAGGGAGTTGTTGAGCAGGTAACAATCGAGGTCGCCGTCGAGGTCGTAGTCGAAGAAGGCGGTGTGGACGGACAAGCCTTCTTCGGCGAGACCGAATTCTTTGGATTTTTCGGTGAACGTGATTGGTGATTGGTGATTGGTGACTGGTGATTGGGAGGCGCCGTTGTTGATGAAAAGCTCGTTGTGCCGCTGCTCGCCGCCGGGAGGTCCCGACTTGCAAACGTAGATGTCGAGCCAGCCGTCGCCGTTGACGTCGGCGATGGAGACGCCGCTGCTCCAGACGTTTTTGCTTGCCACGCCTGCATTTTCGGTGATGTCTTCAAATTGAAAATTGCCTTTGTTGAGGTACAGCCGGTTGCTGACCATGTTGCCGCAGAAAAAAATATCGAGCAGCCCGTCGTTGTTGAAATCGCCCAGCCCGACGCCGCCGCCGTTGTAAAAATTGCGGAAGGTGTAGCAGTTGAGTTCTTCAGTGTATTTGACTTGATTGATGAAATCAATGCCGGAATGTTCGGGCGGAATGGACGTGAAAAGTGTGTCTGTTTTGAGTTCGGATTCTTTGCGGCAGGCGGCAAGAACGAGTGTGGCAGC
>CAZHLB010000593.1:0-4712 GCA_964533005.1 uncultured Saprospiraceae bacterium | reverse complement strand
GAACTTTTGTATTCCATCCCCATTCAACAACACTTTAGTGGTTGACTACCCAAAATTGGATATCACAAATTGTAATCTCCAATTCCCTCACGCCATCTGCCGCATCGGCATCGGCACGTCCAAATGCCTCGCCACCTTCGCCAGTTTTTCAATCGCCTCGTCAATTTGCTCGATGGTATGCGTCGCCATGAGCGAAAAACGAATAAGCGTATCCTCCGGCGCAACGGCAGGCGTGATGACCGGGTTGACGAACACGCCTTCGTCTTGCAGCATCCGGGTCAGCATGAAAGTTTTGTTCAAATCCCGCACGTAAATCGGGATGATGGGCGTCTCCGAAAGCCCCGTTTCGAAGCCGATTTCATCGAGCAGCCGCTTGGTGTAGCGCGTGTTGTCCCAAAGACGTTCGATGCGTTCCGGCTCATTTTTGATAAGCTCGATGGCGGCGAGAACAGCGGCGGCGTTGGCAGGAGCGATGCTGGCGCTGAAAATCAGCGAGCGGGCGTTGTGTTTCAAAAAGTTGATGACCTCGTAGCTGGCAGCAATGAAGCCGCCGATGGTAGCGAGCGATTTCGAGAAAGTGCCCATGATTAAATCCACCTCGCCGTTCAAGCCGAAATGATTGGATGTGCCACGTCCATGGTCACCCAAAACGCCCAAGCCGTGCGCGTCGTCCACCATGACATTGGCGCTGTATTTTTTAGCCAATTCCACGATTTCCGGCAGCTTGGCGATGTCGCCTTCCATGCTGAAAACGCCGTCCATGACGATGAGGGCGATGGATTCCGGCTCCCGTTCCCGTTCGAGGCGTTGCAGCAAAGCTTCCAGCGACGCCATGTCGTTGTGTTTGTATTTGCGGGTGGTGGCGAAGCTCAGGCGGGTGCCGTCCACGATGGAAGCGTGGTTCCTGTCGTCGCTGACAATGAAGTCTTTGCGACCTAAAAGCGATGACAAAACGCCGAGGTTGACTTGCATTCCCGTGCTGAAAACAATGGCTTCGTCCTTGCCAACGAACTCGGCAAGGGCGTTTTCCAACTCGATGTGCAGGTCGAGCGTACCATTCAGGAAGCGGCTGCCGGCGCAGCCGGAGCCATACTTGTCCACCGCTTTTTTGGCAGCTTCCTTGAGCTTGGGATGGTTGGTCAGCCCGAGGTAGGAATTCGAGCCGAACATCAGGACGCGCTTGCCGCCCATCGTGACGACCGTGTCCTGGTCGCTTTCGATGACGCGGAAGTAAGGATAGACGCCGGCGGCTTTTGCTCGTTGCGGGGCGTCGTACTTGAGCATTTTCTGCTGGAGCAGGTTCTTCATGTTATTGTATTTCTGTTGCGAATGAATATGCTTACGTCAAAGGTTGTTGAACCAATCTGGACTTATCTCTACCTCCTCGACAACCTTCGTTTCAACACCCAATTTGAATTCTTTCAGTTTTTCACAAAGCGTCTCCCCATCAATTAAATCTATTGGAGGCGCTCCGTCACGGGTTGCTTCTTTCACTGCTTCCCGGGTAAAAGTTCCAGTCGTAATAAAAAGCCCTTTGTCTGTCCGACCCTGCATTGCTCCTCGAAAATCCCTGATTTGACTCGGAGAAATGGAGCCTTTATATCTTTTGCATTGAAACAAAATGTGAAAACTCAAAAAGCCATTAATTTTCACAATGCCTTTTCCGTCAATCCCTCCATCGCCAGTTTTGCCGGTAACTTCAACTTGAACGAAACCACTTTCTCTCAAAAGCCTTTGCGCCAATCTTTCAAATGAACTTGGATGTAATTTCATCAGAACATCGAGCAGGTTTTCCTTCCAGGTTTTAATCTCTTCGGGTTGGTCAAAGGGTTCAAGTTCTTCAAGGTTTTGGGGTTTTTCCTCTTTAATTGGCTCCTTGATGGCTCGAGCAATCTCATTCGGGTCAATCTTGCTGAGGTCAATGTCTCTTCTGGTTAGTGCCCAAACACCTCTGGAAGAATTGTCAATTAGTCCATACTTTTTGAGGTAGGTTCGAGACCATGCAAGCCGATAATCTATCTCACTTGTAAGTCCATTTTCATTATGCAAAATTTGGAGTTGTTCCTCCGATACATTGGCTATTTGATAGGCTTTCTCATTAATTTCTTCAATTGTTCCTGAACCTCCCAATTGATTTAAAGCCTTTAGAACAGGTACTATCAATTGCTTGTGAGTCGGAAGTTTAATTGGAAATACTTTCTTTCTTGCCATGATATTCGTTGGGTTTAAGTTTGAAAATCAATCAACTGCTTTTGCATATCTTTCCAACCAATTATTCACCTTGGTTTTCAGGACTAATTTCTTATAAACCAATATCGTCGCCCCCGCACACAACCCGCCAAGCAAAACGTCAATAATATAATGATGCCTGGAATAAACCGCCGAAAACCATATCCCCACCAAAATCACCCAAAATATCCGGGACAATTTTTTCAAACCCAGTTTCCAGGCAAAATAAACCGAGATAACCGGGTAAGCCGCATGCAGCGACGGAATGGCGGCAAAAACGTTGGCATTCTTAGCGTACATTCCATGAAAAAGCGACACTCCCAAAATGCGGTCAAAATTGACCAACCCCGCCTCGTTGCCGGGAATGCTGAAATTTTTCTCAAAACCATGCAATTCCACGTACCAGGGCGCCGCCGCCGGGTAAGCATAATAAAGCACAAACCCGAACAGGTTCACCAGCAAAAAAGCTAGTGAAAAATCGAGCAGCGCCCGCTTGTTTCTAAAAAAAAGCCACACCGAAAATGCCAGCGGAACCGGCACCCAGCACAAATAAAACAAGCCCGAAAGCACGTCGGGCACGGGATGCGTATTTGTTTCAAAGAACTCATTCGGCGTCACTCGCTCGCCGCTATATTGGAAGCCGAACCATGCTTTTTCAATTAAATACGGCTCCTCCACGTGAACCGGGTTGAAAGCATAATTCGGGTAAATCCGCATACTATCGTAAATCACCCAATATGCGATGAAAAAGCCCAGCGCCAGCACCACCTTTCTTGACGTGCCATTGGCAAAAAATAGCGTCAGGCACAATGCTGCAAAAACAAAATGGTCGTTGCGCAAGCCCACCGCCAGCGTGACCCAAAGCAGGTAAGCCGTTGCCAACCCAAATGCCAGGATGGTTTCTTTTTTGGAAAATCGCTCGAAAGGCATTGCCGCAGCTTCCACCTTCATAGGAATGAGGGATGAGGAATGAGGGATGAGAGGAGCAATTCATTCCTCATCCCTCATTCCTCATCCCTATTTATAGTCCGTGCCGATAATTTTATCCCAAAGTGCGCTGCTCACGCCGTAGCCTTTTTCGGGGTCTTTGAAATGGTGCTTGAGGTGGTGCGCTTTGACAGACATAAACCACTTGTTGTTCCAATTCACGTGATGAACGGAGTAGTGAATCATGTCGTAGCCGAGGTAGCCGAGCACGAAACCGGCAAAAAACGGTTCCATCATCGAAGCGCCAAGCAGGAATTTGAAGAGGAAATAAAACAGAAATGCCAACGGAATGCTGACCGAAGGCGGCATCACCAGCCGCATGGAGTCATTCGGGAAGTCGTGGTGAACGCCATGCACGATGAAATGGAGGCGCTGCCCCCAGCTGGACTTCGGTTCGTAGTGAAAGACATATCGGTGCAGGAAATACTCGGCAGCCGACCAAGCGAAAACGCCTGCAACGAACAACCCGGCGACGGCGACGGCGCTCAAATCAGGATTGACGATGCCCCGGTACAGGAAATAACCAACCACCGGCACGTACAAAATGAGCGGAACGCTGAAATGAACTCTGGAAAAGAACTCCATCCAGCCCTGCCGGAACATCCGGGCGCTCTCGTCTTTGTTTGAAACAAACAGTTTTTTCATGATTCAAATTTGTAGTGTGAAGTTGCCGTCAACGCAAGAGATGATATCAAACAGGGCGGCGGCAAAGGTAGCAAGCCGTGCCGCAAATTTTCCCCGGCTCGGTCAAAGTTTGGTCGAAGTGCTTTCCTTTGGAGATGATTTTCAGGTTCAAACTATCTTTCAGAATGCGCTTGGCGGCGCTTGCCTTGCCGGTTTTGCTGGCGGCGGGGTTGGCGTTTAAAATCAACGTCGGCAGTCCCGATGGCTACCGGGAAAACCCTGCCGACGTTTCGCCCAAACTTCGCAGTAGCCTGAAAACCAAGCCTTTCGTTCTCGTCCTTGGCATTGCGCAAGACGCCGGTTTTCCGCAGGCAGGTTGTCAAAAAGATTGCTGCCGAGCCGCTTGGCGGCAACCTCAAAAACGCCGCATGGTCTCTTGCCTCGCCCTCGTTGACCCGGCGGCGGGCGAAGCCTGGCTGTTCGATGCCACGCCTGATTTTCCAGAACAACTGCACCGGCTGGAAAATGTCCTCCCACAAAAACCCGTGCGCCTGGCTGGAATTTTCCTCACTCACGCCCACGTCGGTCATTATTCGGGCTTGATGCACCTGGGCAGGGAAGCCATGAATGCAAAGGCGACGCCCGTTTATGCGATGCCCCGAATGCGCTCGTTTTTGTCGCAGAACGCTCCCTGGAACTTGCTGCTGGATTTGCGAAACATCGAACTTCGTACCTTGTCGGCGGATTCAGCGGTGGTTTTGGGCGGGCGATTTCGCAGCACGCCGCTGCTCGTTCCGCACCGGGATGAATTTTCCGAAACGGGCGGTTTCCGCATCGAAGGCGGCGAAAAGTCGCTGCGTTTCATTCCCGAC
>CAZHLB010000592.1:0-4725 GCA_964533005.1 uncultured Saprospiraceae bacterium | reverse complement strand
TCCGCGTCATCCGCGTTCCCATCCTCCTCGCGTCTGAAAAGTATTCAAAGTCCAACCGGGCTTTTTTCATCCCTCATCCCTCAAATCTCATTCCCTCAAAATCTCCTCGAACAATACCATCGTCGCCTTGCCGGGCGCTGCGTCCAATTCGGTTTTCAGGATTTCCTTGCATTTGCGGAATTGCCGGAGCGCCTGCTCCCGCATTCCCAACTGCTTGTAGCACTCCATCAGCCGCCGATGCACCTCCTCGATTCGAGGGTCGGTATGCAGCATTTGCTGGCAGAGATTGAGGCAAACGCTGAGTTTTCCCTGCTTCAAAAAATGAGCGCAGAGGCGGTCGAGGACGACGAGCATGGCTTCCCGGCGCTTGTCCCGCTCGCCGATGACCCAGTCTTCTCCTGGAAAATCTTCCAAAAATTCGCCCCGATAAAATGCGAAGGCTTGGTGGTAGGCATCAGTGGCAGCGGCGGCGCCTTGCGACTGTTCGAGGGCGAACCCTTTTTTCTGATAGCCCTCGAAAAGGTCGAGGTCACGCTCCACGACCAAGTCGGGATTGAGGCGGTAGCTGTCGTCCCGGTATTGAATAAGTTCTATGCCGGGAGCGACCTGGCGGACGCTTTTTCGGATGGCGTGCAAGGTAACGTTCAGCGAATTGCGGGCGCAGTCGGGGTCGTGGTTTGTCCAAAACCTGTCCATCAAAGTTTCCCGATGGACGGGTTTTGGATGTTTGAGCAGCAGGTAAGCCAGCAGCAACCTTGCCCGTCGGGGCATTTTAGGCAGTTCCTTGCCCCGAATCAAGACTGAAAAATTGCCGAACAATTGCACCTGCACGTCGAGGCAGTTGGCTTGGGTTTGGTCGCCAGAGCCGGCTTCTTCGCCGGGTGCTTGCTCGCCCAAGCCAGCCGCCGTCAGCGCCACCTGCACCGAAGGCTGCGGCACGGCTGCGAAACTCAGGCTTTGGCTCACCTGGGTCAGGTGCGACCACCAGACTTGCATTTTTTTCCACCAACCCTGCCCGCCGGAGTCGGGTTGGACTGGTTGAAAACGGTGGAGGCAGTGGCGCAGGTTGTCTTGTTGCAAAGGCAAAAACAGGTAGTCGTTTGCGCCTTGCAGGAAAGCTTCCACGATGTCGTTCTGCGAGGACGGGTTGCCAACGAGGATGAGCGGGAGGTGGGGATGCGCCTTGCGAAGTTGGGGCAAACTTTCAAGCGCATTTGAAAGGGGCGGGGAGTGGTGCAAAAAAAGGGCGGAACATTTTTCTGCCGCTTTGCTGCTCGATTGCTCGAAAAATTGAACCTCGTCTTGTGGTGAAAGGCACGAACGGAAAGCCTGCGCCAAATGGGAAGTGAAGCCAAAAAGGGCGATTTTGGAGGGTGGCATGGTTTAGCTGTTTTTTGATTTTTCCTGGCAAAATCCTCAACAAGTTGCCGTGCTGAAGTCGGCAAGTCCTCTGCATAAGGTGTTTAGAATGCCTCCCCTTGAAATGTGTAGAAGAAAAACAGTGTGGCAGCTTTTAATCCTTCCTGTCAGAAGTTTGTGAAGGCTAATAATTAGATGGCGTGACGAAATTGATTTTCGCTGTTATGCCGGCTCCTGAATTTGCCGGGCGGGTGCTCAAAGATAATAATTCAAGGTTGTCGGCGTGGCACATTTTTTTTTAAAATTTGCCGACGCATTTTTTGCAATTGAACGCCCGGCAACCTGCTTCGTTTCCCAAAAGAACAGCCTCGAAAGCATCTTTCCCTCTATTCAAAACTCGAAAAACACACCTCGACTATCCTCCGATTTTCAAGTGACAACAAAGCCGGGTTTAAATCGTAAACCGCACCCGGGTTGCGCTTGCCTGCTTGGCATTAGTGCCGCTTGATTGCGAGAATTAAACATTGGAGCCAACTAATTTTTCATCATTTAAAAAAAATTGGCTCATGTTCCTTTCGGGCTGAAACGTACCGCCGAACCCCAGTTCGGCGGGCATTCTTAACCCGCCGAACTGGGGTTCGGCGGTACGTTTCAGCCCAAAAGAACATGAGCCAAAAAATTTTGCTATGCTCAATCCCATTCAATTTCCAGACACAGAGAATAAGCACAAGTGCTATGCTGAACGGGAGGGGGAATGGATAGTTTTCAGGTGCCTGGTTTGTGAAGATTTTGAAAGGAGAATCCACACGAAGACAGGCGCTATGCAATCCAAATGTTCCCCTTACAATGAAAAACAGCATTTTGGAAGCTATGTGCCGCCCGGTTTTGACGTCGAGGGTTCCCTTCCAAATTAGGTGGTGTCAATAGACCCGAACCATTGCTTTGCCCGCCCTATGCCGGTTGTCGCTGCCCGCAGTGAGGGTGTCCAAATGCAACCTGTACAAGCCTGGCTGCGAAAGCCCGTTCATAAAAACTTGTTGCCCGGTTTTGTTGGCTCTTACCCTTCTGTCCGGTTGCCCGGATGCACCCGGCGTCAGTAATTGGACAAGTACTTCCAATTGAAAATCAGGCGTGAAGCTCGAAAATGGCAGGTTGAAAAAAATGGCTTCACCGGCTCGGAAAAAGCCATTGGTTTGATTGCCATCTTTTGAGAAGGTGGCAATTTTAGCCTCCTCTTCCGGAATCGGCAAAACGAGCAGCTGCATTGGAATCACCAACTTTTGCTCAGTTTCCTGTTTCAAAACCGGTAGCTCTGTTCCCGTTTGGGAATTCTCTTCATGTTCTTGCTTTTCGCCAGGTTCAGCCGTATTCAATGATGTTGATTCTCGCAACTCCCCGGCATCGCTTTCCGGTAAATAACTCCCCACAAAACGCATGATGCCATTCCAGTCCAAACCTTGGAAAACCTGCTTTTGCTGAGTGAGCAGGTGTTCGATTCTGCCTCGCAAAGGCTCGTTTTCTTCCCGATACAATTCCAGGCGGAAGGCATGTTTACCCGTTTGCGGATTGGCAGAAGCGGCGCTTTCGGCTTGGGGCTTGTTGTTTTGACTTTTTTTCAATTGTTGAATTTGAGCGTTCAAGTTTCGGATGGTTTCGTTCAAGCGTTTGTTTTCGAGCCGCTCGGTTTCGACCTGGCTTTTTGCAAGCGCTAATTCAGCTTCGTCGAATGGCGGCTTTAGCGGTTTTGCTTCTAATTCAGCGGCAAGTTCAGGCGCCAGGAAAAGTCCAGCCAGGTATTCCATCGCAGTATCGAGCGCCAGTTTGGTGTCAAAAAAGCGGCTTCGAGCTATTTCCTGGTTGTTGCCAGCTTTCAGGACGAAATAGAATTGGTTTTGCCCGGTCTTGATTTCGTAGCGTTTTCGCTCCGGGGCGTTTTTCAGAACAGCTTGCCAACCCTTGTCCCTGCCTTCTGCCGTTTCGTAGCCTTGGCTGAATAGGAAAGCAGCGCCTTTTTTGTCGTTGACGTGGAAAACGTAGCTGCCGTCTTTTTTCCGGCGGAAAGTTTCCAACCCGGGTTTGCCGGAGAGGGAAGGCTGGGCGAGGTCGTATTTGTCTTTTGATTGGCTCATGTTCGAGTTTTTTAAAGTTAGCGCTTGATTTTCCCGCAGTATGGTAAATCGTTGTTTTTGAAAGGATTCGCCATCCCATCTGAATATCCTGATGTCGGAATATTTGACAGCATATATCAGCCATAAATCTCCTTCATTTTTTGGACAGGCGATGTCGTATGCGGAAGGCTTGGCTACGCCTAAAATATGGGAGTGAAAACAGCCGCAAATCCTTCTGTTTGTTTCTTTTGCGGAATCAGCTACTTCGGCTATTTCCGCATCTTTTATGCGAAAAGTGAAAGGGGTGTTCTCCGAATTGGAGGTCGCCACAAAATTCAATAGGGTATATTGCCTGAAGTCATAGCCCAACATCAATCCGGACGTTTCACGTGGATATGAAGATTGAGCAATTTTCAATAGCAATTGAATTTGGCTCAGAGGGATGATGATTCTACTTTGTCGCATCCGCATACGATTAATAGTATTACGTTCCACCAAAATTTCTTTTCGTCTTTGATAAAGCCAGCTATGCTATTTATGAAGTCGGCAATATCTTGCAGCGAGACGTCTGCTCCTGCAATATCGCCTCCTTGGATGTCAGCCTTACCTTCTTTGGCATTTAACTTACAGATTAATTTCTGGACATCGCTATTTCCTGAAACCAAGGCGTTCGGGTTGTTTTTGAGATAATCCGAAACAATTTCAAGCATATCTTTCAAGGCGCTGTTAATTCCATTGTCAATTCTGCCAAAATTCAGCGCCTCGGCAAAAAGACCGAGTCGGATTTCTTTTACCCTTTCCTCATAGTTCATAGAGTCATTGTCATTCTTAATTTTTTCCATTTTTTTAGGAATTTAGTTGTGATTTCTGGAAAAGGAAGCCCGGCAAGCCAGGCTTCCTTTTTTGTCCAGTGATTACCTGTTGGCATTGTACTGCACGAACACGGCTTCGTCAAAACCGGCGACGGGCAGCATCATAACCCTTGTTCTTCATCCGTGGATTTCAGACCGAAACTCAGAAAGCTTCGCTCACGTGGAAGGTTTTCCCTTCGTCGAAACCGCAGACCACCAGCACATTGCTTGCCGTTTGCAGGGTGATTTTGTACACGGGCTTGTAAATTTTGCCGGGCTGCAAAATGCCGTTCAGGACGATGTTCTGGTTGTAAACCGCATTTCCAGGCGTGGACTGATGCGGGACAGTTGCAGAGGCGTACGCGTTGCCGCCCGGCGAGCCGCCAAGCTGTTCCAGCAGCACTTCC
>CAZHLB010000591.1:0-4754 GCA_964533005.1 uncultured Saprospiraceae bacterium | reverse complement strand
CCCGCATTTCTGGAACGAAATGCGGGGTTTCAAAACCCCGCCGCTCGGAACTCGAACTAACCGAAAGTGTCGAATGAATCAGCCTGACCACTTAATCTTGCAAATCAATAAGATATGGAAGCAGTCATGGAAAAACCCGCACGAGCGAAAATCGCTGGCAAGCAAGGCGATAGCAAACCGGAAAACTGGTTTCCGCTTTCCTTTTTCAAAAAATGCGGCGGCTTTTTGAGGACAGGCGGGAGGATGTCCAAAAAAGAATTCGAGCGATTTTCAATGAGCCAGGAACTGTTTCAAATGGAAAGAGAGCCAGACGGCACTGTCCTCATCAAACCGCTGCTTGCGCATGGAGATGGCAGCCGGGAAGGGGCGCTCGGAGCTTTTGTGTTCAAGTGGCAGCATTCTAAAAATACCGGCGAAACGTTCAGCTCTAACGTGGGTATTGATTTGCCCGATGGCTCGACCCGCTCGCCAGATGCCGTTTGGGTTTCTGATGAACGATTGGTAGGGGTTTCGGGAGAAGAATTTGAAAACGAGTTCCTGAAAGCCGTCCCCGATTTTGTGGCTGAATTCCGCACCGGCGTTGACAACCTCGAATTGGTGAAAGAAAAAATGTCCTTCATTTGGATGAAAAACGGCGTCCGCCTCGCCTGGCTGATTGACCCTTACGAAGAAAAAACCTACATCTATCGGGAAGGGCAGGAAGACCCTGAAATCGTGGAAGGCTTCTCTGGCAAAAAACTTTCGGGCGAAAATGTCATGCCGGGGTTCGAGTTTCCGCTCGATGCGGTCAAATTGAAATAGAAAATCCACTTCAATTCTTCAAATTCCTGAAAATGAAACCGTTACTCACCCTTATTCTCCCTTGCCTGCTATCGTTGACGGCTGCCGCTCAGTTTGATTACTCGAAAGTGGACGGCTTCGTCGCCCAGTTCGAGCAGGATTACACAGACGCCGCAGACCTCGCCCGGCAACTGACTCAGCCTTTCGATTCGGCGCAAACGAAAGCCCGTGCGATTTTTATGTGGCTTGCTCACAACGTCCGCTACGACGTGGACAAGTTTCGCAACCCGCCGCCCTCGCCACGCTTCCACAGCAAAGCCGAAGCCGCCGAATGGCAGGAAAAAGAGCTTCGCAAAACCCTCAAAAACAAGAAAGGCGTGTGCGCAGATTACAGCCGTTTGTGCAAGCAGATGTGCGACGCCGTTGGCTTGGAATGCGAGGTAGTCTCAGGCGATGCGAGGGATTTTTACAGACCGTACAAAAACATCCACGACAATCCACACGCCTGGAATGCCGTGAAATGGGGCGGAAAATGGCACTTGCTCGACGCCACCTGGGGCGCTGGCTACTTAGATGGTAGCAAATTCGTGCGTAGAATCTCGACAGGATATTTCGATGCGCCGCCTGCCTGGTTTGCGCAAAATCACCTGCCCGACGATGACAAATGGCAATTGCTGGAGTCACCGGTGAGCAAAAAAGATTTCCCCGACCAGCCGATAGTCAACTTCGGGCAAGACGAATATCCGTTGCTCGATTTTTCGCAGAAAGTGGAGCGGGAAGACAGGCAGTCGGTGCTGCGGTTCAAGTTTTCCGGCAAGCCAGGCGCTTTTGCGGTAGTGTTGGGCAAGGAACATAGCCTTAAATTTCAGCAAGAAGAAAAAGACGGCTGGGTGGTGCTGCGCTTTCCCAGCCAGGCGGCGGGGCGGCAACTGACGGTTTTTGCAGGTAAGTCTGCTCGTAGCCCGATGGGATGGTTAGCGAGGTATGAGGTGAAGTGAAAAATCGAGCACCACCATTCATGGGGACAAAATGCTTTTGACCTCCCGGCTGCTCCTGCCAAAGCCGGTTTTCATGCGGGGGGACGTGACTTTGATGGGGTAAATCGGGTTGGTAATTGCAGGATGTTCCACGCAGAGTTTGCCATGTTTTGACCGACTTCTTTACGTTTGTGAATGCCGCTTGCCACCGACCTCCTCCGCTTCATTGCCATTTCCTACCTGCTGTTGCTGTTGTGGCTTTTCTGGAAAAAACGCCGGAGCCAAAAAGGGACGGGCATCTGCCTGTTGTTCGGAGCGAGCATCGTTGGGTATTTGCTGGTGGATTGGCAGCCGGTTCAAAATGTTCCGGCATTGCTCGTCCCGCTGCTCGTGCTACCGTTTCTCGCTCCTGCGGCATTTTGGCTGTTCAGCAAATTGCTTTTTGACGATGGTTTTTGTTGGCGGCGCAGATTCGGCTGGTTGCTGGTGGGCGTGGCGGTGGTTTATTACCTCGCATTTTGTCAGCGCAGGCTTCACTTGTTTCCCTCGTCGCCCACCCTCGACTTTGTGAGCGGGCTGACGATTCATTTAATTTCACTCATTTTCGTCCTGCTTGGCATTCTCGAAGCTGCCCGCAACCGGGAGGCGGATTTGGTTTTGAGCCGCCTGGAATTTCGCACCGTGTTCATTCTTGCCACCGCCTTGCTTTTGGCAATTACCTTGCTCACCGAGGTGGGGCTTGAAGGAGAGCCGCCTCCGCCTTTGCTGGATGTTGTTCAAAAAGCAGCCATTGCCTTGCTGACCATTGTTTTCACCGCCAACTGCCTGAATTTCAAGGTTGATTTTTTGCCGGAAAAAGAAAAAGCTGCCACGCCGACGCCCCCGACGCAACCCCCGACCCCTGAAGGGGAGACGCCACTCACAACCTCCCGAAGTTTCGGAACAAGCTCGGAAATGGAAATGCCGCCGCAGCCAACGGTGGACGAGCGCCTGCTGCGCCAACTCACCGATTTCATGGACAATCAAAAAATCTGGCGCACCGAAGGCTTGACCATCCGCCTGCTTGCCGAAAAAATGAACGTGAAAGAATACCGCCTGCGCCAAGCCATCAATCAGCATCTCGGCTACCGCAATTTCAACGACTACCTCAACGGCTACCGAATCCGGGAAGCCTGCGCCGTGCTGGGCGACCCGGAAAAAAGAGACTTGACCATTTTGGAAATTGCCTACGATTTGGGCTACGCTTCGCTTGCGCCGTTCAACAAGGCGTTCAAAGACTTGACGGGAATGACGCCGACGCAGTGGCGGAAAAAAAATGCTGATTGATTTCAAAATCCACCGGCATTTTTCAAAATCCAGTGGCGCACGACCCTTCGCAAGCGGCAGGTTTGTGGAAAAATTTGTGGTTGATAGGGTTGATGAGGTTAATCAGGGTTGATGCACATCAACCCTGATTAACCTCATCAACCCTTATCAACTTTAAAAAATCATCCGACCATGCAAAACCTGTCTTCCTTCGACTTGTACCAGCACATCGTGCTGACCGATTTCCTCCGCTACTTCATCGCCGCCGCCTCGGCTTACCTCATTTTTTGGGTCATTTTCAAAAAACGCTGGCAGCACCGCATCATCCAGAAAAAGCCTTTGCAGGCGAAAAAAATGTGGTTCGAGTTCCGGTATTCGATGAGCACGGCGGTCATTTTTTCCCTCGTCGGCTTCGGCATTGTCAGCTTGAAACGGGCGGGTTTCACGCTCATTTACAACGACTTTTCCGAGTGGGGCTGGGCTTGGTTTTTTGTCAGCATCGGGCTGATGCTGCTGCTCCACGACGCTTATTTTTACTGGACGCACCGGCTGATGCACCACCCGAAAATCTTCCGCCACGTCCACCTGGTGCATCACCGCTCGACCAATCCTTCGCCGTGGGCGGCATATTCTTTTCATCCTTTCGAGGCGGTGGTGGAGGCGGGTATTTTTGTGCTCATCGTTTTCACCATTCCGGCGCACCACTTTGCGCTGCTGATTTTCCTGATTTACATGATTGCCCGCAACGTGATGGGGCATCTCGGCATCGAGTTTTTGCCTAAAAATTTCCTGCAAAACCGCTGGGTCAACTGGCACACCACGACCACGCACCACGACTTGCACCACAAACATTTCAACGGAAACTACGGCTTGTATTTCACCTGGTGGGATAGGTGGTGCGGCACGGAACGACCGGAATACCGGCAGGCTTTCGAGGAGGTGACTTCGAGGGAAGAGACGGCAAAAAGAGGTGACACCTTTTCAAAAGGTGTCACCTCTGTCACGGCTCAAACCGCTTTTTTCACGCTTCTTTTTCTGGCAAATGTGGCTGCCGCCCAATCGCCGGTTGGCAACTGGCAAACCATTGACGACGGCACTGGCAAACCTCGCTCCCTGGTGCGCATCGTGGAAAAAGGCGGCAGGCTGGAAGGCAGCGTCACCCAAATTTTTCTGGAAGCCAACGAGCCGCCCGACCCCGTTTGCTCGAAATGCACCGGCGAGCGGAAGAATGCCAAAATCGTCGGCATGACCTTCCTCCGGGGCTTCAAAAAAGATGGGAAACAATGGACGGGCGGCAGCATCCTCGACCCTGAAAACGGCAAAACCTACCGCTGCTCGATGTGGCTGACGGACGCCAACACGCTGAAAGTCAGGGGCTATTGGGGCATTTTTTGGCGGACGCAGACTTGGCGGAGGCAAACATGAGTCACCCCGAATTTTCAAGCATCCTGTTTTCGTCCTGTCTGGTGTGCCGTCTGCAAGTCTGCAAGTCTGCAAGTCTCCAAGTCGCTTTTGTCATCCTCGAAGAGGAACTACGAAGTTTGACTTGCCGTCTGCAAGTCTGCAAGCCTGCAAGTCTGCAAGTCGCTTTTGTCATCCTCGAAGAGGAACTACGAAGTCTGGTGTGCCGTCTGCAAGTCTGCAAGTCTGCAAGTCGCTTTTGTCATCCTCGCAGAGGAACTACGAAGTCTG
>CAZHLB010000590.1:0-4761 GCA_964533005.1 uncultured Saprospiraceae bacterium | reverse complement strand
CGAGGAAAACGGCGATTTCGTCAATGGCATAACCTTGCCCCGTGCCGCCGAAGTCAAGCTGGACGCCCTTCGCCGGTTTTTTCAAAACGGCATTTCCACCTCGGTCGAGGAGTTCAAGTTTTTGAAAACCAACGAATTGCAGCAGGCTATCCACTTTGGCGCTGTCCAATTTTTCCACTGCTTTTTGCGGCGTGTAGCCGAAGCCCCAAAAATTCACGAGCGGCATCACGGTCGGGTCGAAGGCGTGATTGGTGACTTCCCATGCCCATTTCGCAGCTTGCAGGTTGGCGAAAAAGTGCTTGTTTTTCAGGTTGCCGCAGGTCTCGGAAATGATGCAGCGGTCGAATTCCGCCAGGTTCAAACCCAGCTCGAAAATGCTGTCCGCCTGGTTGAATTGCGAGACGGTGGAGGTGGGGATGTAGGTTGAAATTTCGTCGTTGATGACTTTCAGCAGCGAGTCCACCGGGTGTTTGAAATCCCGGTGTAGGCTGTCTTGGTAGGTGACTTTGTAGTAAGTGCCCATCGTTTCGCCGCCGATGGCGAGGTAGGGAGGCTTTTCAGATTGGCAGCCTGCGAGCAAAATCAACAGGCAAGGGAGCCAGAGCGAGTTTTTCATTTTTAAAAGTGTGGCGCCGAGCCGAGATGTCATCTGAAAAAAAATGAAATTTTTTTTCAGATGACATCTCATGCCCTGCTCAAAGTTTACGCACCCGAGCATCGAGCGAATACCAGCCTGCGCCAGCCAGCCCGATGCCCGAAAACGCTGCAAAGTAAAACAGCGCCATTTCCATTCTCTGAAATGAGTTTTGCTCCCCGGCATAAAAAATGGCGAGCAACATGGTGAAAATCAAGGGGATTGCTGCCCACCGGGTGAACAAGCCCACGACAATCAGCAAGGCGCAAACCGTTTCGATAAAGGCTATGGCGCCCAGCCAAATCAAATTGGTGAAGCCATAAAATTGAACGGATTTGCCCTCGGCGAGCATCATCAGTTTTACCGAACCGTGATGGAAAAGCATTAGTCCGCCAAAAAACAGGCGGAGGAGGAGCAAGGCGAAGGCGAGTCTTCGTGTTGGCATGGCAATTCTTTTGAATCAGGATTTCCAGGATTTAGAAACATCCTTCCAAACCCTGGAAATCCTGATTCAAACTTCCATGCAGGTGAACCCGAGCCAGCGTTTTCATTTTCTTAACTCCCAAATCCAACTCCCATCCGCCCGTGCGTAGCCGATTTTTTCGCCCAGTTCCAGCCGGAAAATATTCCCGTCCATCCACTCGATGCGGTCGTAGCCAGGTTGAATAATTGGCTTGCCTTTTTTGTCCACGACGCCAAAAACAACGGGCAGCCTTACTGCCATCGTGCCATCTTCCTGCTGATTGAGAAAGGGATATTTCGTCGCCACGACCGACAATCCATGCAGATTGAGCGCCCCCCAACGGTTGTTGTTTTTCACCAGGGCGACCCCGTTTTTGAAAGGTTTGATTTCCTGAAAAAACTGCCCGAACCAATTGCGGCAGGCAGCATCACCGTAGAAAAAATGCAGCGTTTTAGCGCCTTCCCGTACGCCGGACTGATGCCAAAATCCAAAAATGCCATCGGTGAAAAATTGAAAAAAGACCTCGCCGGGAAAGGGCAGCAGCGCTCCTGTTTTGTCAATCACCAGCTTCGTTTCCGGGTCGAATTGATTCACCTGCACCACTGCCATGCCGTGATTGAAAGGCTGATGCACCACGTCGAAATTGCCTTTGAAAGCAACCTTTCCGAGCGTATCGTAAAACTGCCAACCCGGTTGCTGGCGGTTGCGAGCGGGCACGAGTCCTTCAGAAAACTCGCCAATTGCCTCGAATTTCAGGGGCAAAATTTCCACGCCTGCCCGGTTGACCAAGCCAAAACCTGCGTCATTTTTCACCACCGAAAAACCTTCCCGAAACTCGCCCACCTGCGTGAATTTCACCTCCGTCAGCACCTCGCCTTTGGCATTGACCAAGCCGATTTTGCCGCCGGGAAATTTTTCAAAAGCCTCCGACACGCCCCATTTATTGAAGTCGTTGATGCGAACGAAACGCTCCGCTTTGAGGCGAAAATTGCCGAGCGTGTCAATGATGCCCGTCCGCCGGTTGTGTACCACCCTCGCCGCACCGCATTGAAAATCAAAGGCTTTGGTGAATTGGGGTTTGATTTTCACCTCGCCCCGGCGGTTAACGTAGCCGTATTTGTAGCCGGTTTTGAACCAAGCCAGACCTTCGTGAAAGTTGCCTACTGCAAGCACTTCGCCGCCTGCGGCTGCTTCCAGGTCGAAGGCAAAATTGCCAGTCGTGTCAACGAAGCCCCATTTTTCGTTGAGTTTCACCGCCGCCAGACCTTCCGAAAAATCATGGGTTTCCTCGAAGCGGCAGGGTATTTTTTCATTGCCATTTTCATCCATGAAGCCCCACAAAGTGTCGAGTGTGGCAGCGGCGGGAGCAGAATTTCCAACGCCGGTAGCCTCGTTTCGACCTGCTTGCACTTTGCACAAGCCTTCCGAAAAAACGCCTTGCCGCCGGTAATTTCCAATCGCCCGCTCGTGCCCTTTTTGGTTGAAAACCAGCGTCATTGCTGCTTTTTCACCCACCAGCCAATTGCCGTGGAAAGGGCGAAGCGTTGCGTATTTGAATGGAATCGAAGCATTTCCATCCCTGTCGAGAACGCCCCACGAGCCGTTTTTTTGCGCCACCGCTTCGCCGCCAAAATAGTCCTGGGCAAAGTCGAGCAGGGGTTCGAAGACGACGTTTCCGAGGGTGTCAATGAAGCCCCACCGGGGTTTTTGGTCGCCGAGCGAGTCGAGGATGATGACTTTCGGGGCGATTTGCGAATAGCCCAAATTGCTGCGCAAACCAAATTGCTGCGCCAGCGCACGGGCTTTGACGACGCCGTATTTTTCTTCTTTCGTTTCCTCGGCGAGCGACAGTTTTCCTTCGAAACACACCCTCGCTTTTCCCTCGAAAAACTGTCCGACGTAGGCGAATCGCAGTGGTTTTCCATCCTTGCCCAGCTTCTGTTCGCCGTTTTTGTTGACCAGCCCCATTTTACCTTCGAGGTCAAAAAATGCGGCGAAAGGCAATCCCCGCTTGAAGTCGCCGCCCCGCAAGCCTAACATTTCGGCTTTCGTCACCATTTTCCCCGACCGGTGCTGGAAAAGTGCGAACGGATGCAAAGTATCTGCGCCGAGCAGGGCGGCGAGTTCCGTTTTTTCGGCAGGCAAACCCGCCGGGTCGAAGGCAAGCGTCAGCCGAGGTTCATTCAAGTGAAAAACGTGGAAAACAGTGGGTGGCAAAACCTCCGACGAGCCGCCGGGGCTGCGTTCCCACAAGCCGTAGAGCTTGCTTGCCTCGTCGAGCCGCCAGTCGAATTTGGTGTTTTCGACGAGGTTGAAAGGCGGCGCAACGTCATCGGGAAGCGCCAATTCATTGCGGCGAGTAGGTAATTGCGGCTTCGCTTCGAGGTAAGTTTTGCCGCCGGAATTGACCCGAATGGTGCGGACGTTGAAGGCGTCTTGCGTGTTCACCAGCGAGTCTTTGCCGTACCATTTGAAAACTTTCAGCACGTCATCGTCCCAGCCTTTGATGATGGAATCTTGCCGCACCACTTGCTCGAGCATCGGCGGCAAAAGCGGCTTCATGTCTTCGCTGACAATGCCGCACATTTCATTTCGGAACACGAAAATCAACCCGTCCTCGATTGCCCCGATGGAGTCGTAATCGCAAGGCAAAACGATGCCGTCTTTCAGTGTCAGCAAGCCCCAACGCCTTTGCAAACCGAGGTAAATGGAGTCTTTCAGCACTCGAATTCTACGCAAGGGTGGCGTTTTCACCTCCCTCGCCAAGCTGTCCAACAGCACCAGCGTCCGACTGGCGAGGCTGTCCATTCGCCAGTTGAGAATAGGATTGAAGGCGACAATGTGATTTTCATCAAGCGCCTGAAATTCAGCGAATTGCCTTGAAAATGTGAGCGTGTCTTTTTTGTGAAAGGAGAAAATGCGCCACTTGCCGGCGGCATCTTGCAGGGCTGCGAGATGGCGGTTGAGCGGGGAAATTTTTGTCCAAACAGGTTCGAGAATGCGCTTGCCGGAGCTGTCCCAGGCTTCCCAACCCTGGCGGGTGGTCAGGGCGGCGAAGCAGTTTTCGGTGATGGCTTCTACGACTCTAAATTTGGGTGGAAGCAAGATTTTGTTGCGGCTGTTGACCAAGCCCCAAAGCGTGTCGGTAGGTTCAAGGCGAATTTTGAAAAAGCCTTCGCCCTCCCGATAGCTATCGGGACAAAGCTCGACGGCGGCAAAAACAGGTGGCAGCAATTCCTTCCCACTGCCGCTGAATACGCCCCAACGGTCGCCTTTTTTGACCTTGATAAATCTGCAAATCTCCCCACCGCCTGCCTCCTCGAACAGCGAAACGTCGTCGAATTGCCCTTCGACCATGCGCTCGCCACGGCGGTTGACGATGGTGAATTGGTGATTGGTGATTGGTGACTGGTGATTGGATGGGACGTTGAGTTCGGGCGGGAGGACGACGGCAAAAAGGGAATCGTTCAGCGGGCGGATGCGCTGCAAAGTTGGTGGCAAGACTTCTCGTAAAGTGTTGTCAATCAGCCCCAGGCGCTCGTCCACCTGCACCAAACGGTAGGCCGATTTGCCGTCGCCCAAGCTGAAATTTTCACCGCCGACGGCATCGTATTTCGGCTCGGCGACCACTTTGCCGCTTGCGGTGACGAAGCCCCACTGGTGG
>CAZHLB010000589.1:0-4765 GCA_964533005.1 uncultured Saprospiraceae bacterium | reverse complement strand
TCCTCTGCGGTGTTCACTAATTTCCAGCAATCTTCGATGGTGTAGGCGGCAGGCACCTCGACCGCCACGTGTTTTCCGGCTTGCATGGCTTCGACACTCATCGGAACGTGGTCTTCCCACGGGGTGGAAATCACAACCAGGTCAATGTCGTCCCGCTTGAGCATATCCCGCCAGGCATCGAGTTTGCCGGTGAAAACGGCAGGTTTTTGACCGCCGTTTTTAGCCAGCCAATCCAAAGTAGCCTTTGTTTTTTTCTCCTGTACGTCGCAAATGGCGGTGATTTTGACCTTCTCCGTTCCGATTTGATTCAGGGTTTCAGCGTGTCCGCTGCCCCGGTTGCCCAAGCCAATGAGTGCGGCACGGACGGGCAACATCGGCTTCCCCCGCAAACTAAAAACAGGTTTTCCGGCGGAAGCCATCAGGCGGCTGGCAGCCTCGACCAATTCTTCGGAAGTTTTTCTGGAAGTGACGCAACCCGGAATGCCGACGAGGGCGGCAAGAGCGGCTGCATTTCTAAGAAAAGTGCGTCGTTTAAAGTCCTTTTTCATGCGGTTTTATTTTGATTCGTGAGAAAAACATAGGCTTTCGGGATGCAGTGGCAAGGTTAGTCTATTTTCAAAAATGAGCCAAAAATCGCATTTGAGCTTCTTTGATTTCCCCTTGTCAGCTTTCTGCAAAATTATCCGGCGCTTTGGCGCAAACTTCAATTTATTTCTACCTTTACGCCCGCTCATCCTTTCCCATGATTTATCCTTAGCGAACTAAGTCTATCAATCTTTAAACCGTTTCACTCATGTTTTTAAACCAGTGCGCTATGGAAAAAAACAAATCTTCCAAACTGACGGGCTTCATTGCCAAACTTACAACTGCTGCTAACAAAGGCGTCAAAAAGAATTTGGATTCCCAGCGTTTCCAAACTCGCAACGCCAAGACTGATTTCATCGCACCGTTGCACTTGGGCACTCGTTCCTTCGAAGCTCAAATGCGCAGTTCAAAAACGATTTGACTGACTCCAACCTGCCAATCCGTTAACTTCATATCCAAATTCTATCGTTCTTTTGATTGAAAAAGGGTTGCCTTCTCTTCCGGCAACCCTTCTCAATTTAGCGATGAGTTTGGAGGTATGAGGTCTGAGGTTTGGATTAAGAAAAAGCCCTCGTTGTAATTTCAACGAGGGCTTTTTCTTAATCCATACCCCATACCTCATACCTCATACCTCTCAGTCTTTCTTCTTCCAGATTTTCCAATCGTCGTTTCCATCTTTCTTGCGTTTCTTCTTGCGCTTTTCCTTAGTCAAATCTTTGTAAACCTTGTTTTTGAGCAACACGTAGCGGATAGAGACGCCCGTTTGCGAGTAAAATTTTTTCTCGCCGCCGGTCAGGTTGAAGGCAGGTTTGAAGTCGTAAGAAAAATTCAGCCTGCCAAGCGTCAGCTCTGCGCCGCCGACAAAGCTCAAGCCGAAGGGGTCTTCAAAATCAGCGCCGTCCGGCGAATCGGTATCTTCTTCGTTAATCCAACCTTTATGAGCGCCTGCCCCGACGTATAAATTCAGACCCCGGAAAACGACAGGGTAGTGTTTTTCAATCAATCCCGTCACCATCACTTCTTCCCGTTGCAGGCTGGATTGCAGGATGCCTTCCAGCGTCATGCTTTTTCCGATGCGCTGCTGCAAAGTCAAGCCCCAATCGGTGCCGAGCCGGACGCCGCCGGCGGTCATGTAGGCTTGGGAAAAAATTTGAAGGGAGGAGAAAAGGAGCAGGGCGAGAACAATCCTTTTTTTCATGTTACTGTGAGTTTTTGAAATTGGATGTTTGGCTTTTCAAGGTTGTTCAGAAAAACGAGGCTCGAATTTGAATATTTCCGGCGGCAAGTTGGCGGCAGGTTAATTCGTCGTTAAGGCTGGAAAGAGGAAACCTAACTTGCCCGCTCAATCCGCTCAAACAAAACGCATGGTTTTTCTCATTTTTCAAGCGCTGCTCATTCTTGTCCTTCCCTTTTTTTTGACCCGCCTGACAGAGCGTTTCGGCACTGCAAATTGGCTCAGCCCCGTCGTGCTTTGCTACTTGGCGGGCATCCTGTTGAAAAATCTCACACCGCTGCCGCTCGATGCAAAAATATCCACCACTTTCAGCCAGGGAGCGATTGTTTTTGCCATTCCATTGCTGCTGTATTCTACTGATTTACTGGGTTGGTTGAAGCTTGCGAAGGGCACTTTGATTTCTTTTGCACTGGTGGTCGTCAGTGTTTTGATAAGCACAGTTACGATGGCTTGGTTGTTCAAAAACTTGCTGGCAGACACCTGGCTGCTCTCCGGAATGTTGACAGGCGTTTTCATCGGCGGCACGCAAAACATGAACGCCATCGGCATCGCACTGGAAGCGAGCGATGAAACTTTCATTGCCTTGAATGCGGTGGAAATTGCCTGCGGCGGGGCTTTTTTGCTGTTCCTGACTTCGGTTGCGCCACGTTTTTTCGGGTTGTTTCTGCCTGAATTTCAAGGTGATAAACACGCAGGCGTTGATGAATTTTTGCCAGCCAACGGATTTAATTGGAAAGACATAGCCTTGGCGATGGGCTTGACTTTGCTCATCATCGGCGCCGCCATCACCCTCGTTTGGCTGGCTACTGGTAGCATCGAACGACCGGGTTTACTCATCCTTTTGCTCTCCGCAGCCAGCATTGTCGCCTCCTTTTTTCCAGCCATCCGCAACCTCGGCGGCTCGTACGAGACAGGTGAATATTGTCTGCTCATGTTTTCCATCGCTATCGGAATGCTGGCTGATTTTGGTGAGATTTTTTCGAAAGGAGGCTGGCTGCTTGCTTTCACTGCCAGCACGTTGATTGCCTCGGTGGGCTTGCATTTGCTGCTTTGCCGCCTATTCAAAATTGACCGGGACACGATGATGATTACCAACACAGCGGCGATTTATGGGCCCCCGTTTATCGGGCAGGTGGCGGCGGTGATAAAAAACAGGTCGCTGGTTTTTTCAGGCATTGCCACTGGCTTGGTGGGGATTGCTTTGGCAAATTTTGCGGGGGTTATTGTGGCGAAAATATTGAAAATGTGGCTGGTAAAATGAGTTCCTTGTCAAATAACTTATGCCACAGATTAAATGATTGAGGATTACATGATTTTTGATGAAATGTAGGAGGAGGGTCGGGGATGCGATGTCGGCGGTCAGTTTTTAACCTGGGCTTTTTTCATACCTCATTCTTCATCCCTCCTCTTTTCGCTTCATCAACTGTATCTCCTTCGCAACCATTTGGACCGTATTTTTCATCCGCTCCTCGAGCAGGATGATTTTTCCCCGGCGCAGCATTTCTATGATTTCAGTCGAGTAGTGCCGCACCGTGATGAGTTCCAGCCCTTCGTCGTCAATGGCAACTTTGAAGTCCTTCGAAATACCTTCGGCAAAGCGTTGCACCTTGTCATCAATCTTGTTGACGCAAATAGCGAAGCTAATTGCGGTGTTTTGCATCATGTTCACCTGGAGGCGGTACTCGGCGATTTGGTTGAACAGATATCCCATGTGATGCTCCGCTACGAAGGAAAAATCACGGGTAGAAATGTTCAGCAACGCCTGATTTTTTTCCACTGCAACCATCGGCGGGTAGGTGTCTTCCACGTCTGGCCCAATGAAAGTACCCTCCGCCATTGGGTTCACGAAGGACTTCACGAAGAGCGGGATGCTCTTATTTTGCAAGGGTTTGATGGTTTTCGGGTGAATGACTTTTGCGCCGTAGTAAGTCATTTCGATGGCTTCCCGGTAGCTCAGGCGGTCGAGTTTGGTGACGTTTTCAAACAGGCGGGGGTCGCCGGTGAGCACGCCGGGCACGTCTTTCCAGATAGTCATGCTCTCGGCGTCGAGGCAGAAGCTAAAAATGGCAGCCGTGTAGTCCGAGCCTTCTCGACCCAGGGTGGTGGTGAAGTTTTCCTTCGTGCTGCCGATGAAGCCTTGGGTGAGCACGAAGCCACCTTTTTCGAGCATGGGCTTGACTTTTCGCTGCGCATTTTCCAGTGTTTCGTCCCACTGCACCCAGCCTTCCCGGTAAATTTCGTCAGTCAAAATCACGTCTCGTGCGTCGAGCCATTGCGTTGGCAAGCCAATGCGGTTCAGGTAGGCAGCCACGATTCGGGTGGAAACCAACTCGCCGAGGGACACGATTTGGTCGTACATGAAGTCATAATTCGTGTGCGGCTCCTCATCCAGCACCCATTCGACGCTCACAAAAAGGTCGTTCACTTCGTCGAAGGCAGGGTCGCCCGGCTCGAACAGGTCGTTCATGATTTTGTAGTGCGCCGCTTTGACGCCCTCGAGTAAGTTCCACGCCTCGCCTGATTTTGCAGCATGAGCCGCAACGACTTTTTCCAGTGCATCGGTCGTCTTTCCCATCGCCGAAACGATTATGACCAGCGATTCTTCCCGAAACATTTCGAGGATGCTCACCACATTTTTCACCGCCGCCGCATCCCGCACGGAAGCGCCGCCGAATTTGAAGACTTTGATTTTCTTTCTCATTGTCAAGCAATTGGTTTAAAAAACGGCGGCAAATATAAAAGCCCGCCATAGCCAGCTTGGATTTTTATCAACCTTCCTTTCCTGGCTTGGATTTTTACTTTTGCGACCCCTTTTCGAGTTCAGATTTTGGATTTTGCTGGGATGCGAAATCCAAAATTCGCACCTTCCGGGGTGAAAAAAATTCGACCTATACGATTGAATTTACTCGTTCCGTAGGAACGACATGTTTGTAGAAATCGCTGACA
>CAZHLB010000588.1:0-4777 GCA_964533005.1 uncultured Saprospiraceae bacterium | reverse complement strand
ATTTCCAGCCGTTTCAATCGTGATTTTTTCGTTGCCAATCCAAGCCGTCGCCATGCCATTTTGATAATCGTTGACCCCGTCGTAGATGAACGGCACAATGAAATTTCCATTCAAGCCAATCACGCCCCAGTAGCCGTTCCATTTCACCGGGGCTTTGCCTTCGGAAAATGACCTGGCGTCTTCGTAAATCGCCGCAATCACAAAACTGTCGCTGCCTGCAAATTGAAACCCATACTTCCCGGTGGCATCCTGCACGGCTTGCGGCATCAAAGTTTGAAAGCTGACAGGCTTGACCGGCTCGATTTCCCGGTCAAAACAACCCGCCTTCCACAAAACAAAACCGGCAAACAACACGAACCCACCTGCCTTCCAAAGCCACGAAAAAAAGCCGCCGGAACTGCTCGGCTTGCTCGCAACAGGCAACTTGGCGGCTGGGGAAACTTGCGTTTTCTGAGCCAAATTTTGAGGCGTAGAAGCAGTTGCCCCTGCGTCTGCTCCCCCTTTAGGGGGTTGGGGGGGTGTGCGGGTGGTGGCTGCGCCACTTTTCAATTCATTCAATTTTGCACTCGCCTGCCGCACATACCTGCCCTTCGGATACTTGCTCAAATAATCCTGATAGACCCTCGCCGTGTCCTTCAGCTTCGCCTTTTTCCAGGCATCCTCCTCCTCTTTTTGCGCAAGCTCGGCGTCACGCAAAGTTTTCAACCGCAGGCTGGCGTCCCGGACGAATTTTCCGGCAGGGTATTTTTCGAGGTAATTTTGAAACTCAGCCGCCGAGTTGTCCACGAGTGCGGCTTCCCAAAGTATCACCTCCTCTTTTTCTTTCGCTTCGATGGAAGCCAGGATTTCTTTTTTCAGCTTGACAACTTCCTCGTTTCCAGCCTGATGCACCGGCAGGGCCTTCAATTCACCAAGCAACCGCTCCAACACTTCCGGCGACCCGGCGCTTCGAAAACCCTTGCGAATGGCTTCCAATTTTCCCGCCAGCAAAGCCTCCTCTGCCGGGGCTTCGTCGGCGGCGGAAAGTTCTCCGATGCGTTGCCGGGCTTCGGCGGCGTACCTGCCGGTTTTGAATTTGTTCAGGTACTCGAAATAACTGGCAATCAAGTCCCTGCGCTTCGCCGCCGCCCAAACTTCGTCTTCTTCAATTTGCGCCAGCCGCTCCAAAGCCTCCCCCTCGAAGCGGCTGCCAGGGTACTGCAACAGGAAGCGGCTGATGTCCTGTTTGCTTCCTGCGTCCTTGAGATTCAGCCATTCCCGCTCCTCGTTTTTGCGCAGGTGAAAGAAAAACTGCCCGCCCTGATGCGCCTGCAAACGGAGCGGTTCGCCACGAGGCATCTGGTTTTCCTTGTCTCCAACGGCGGTCGTCACTTTGTCGCAGAGGCTCATCACGCCGAGCGATTGGCTGTTGGCTTTCAACTGGTAAATCAGGCTTTGGGTGAACGGGCTGCCCTCGCCATGTTCCACCACGATTTCGTTTCGACCGGCGGTCAGGCACCAGCGGCTGGGGTCACGTTCCAGGCGCTCCGAAGTGCCCACGTTTTTGGTCGCACCGAACAGGCTGCCCGAAAAACAACTGTCCGCCACCATGAAAATATGCCGGGCACGAATGGCGTCGAGGTAGTCGAAAATGATGCTGTTGGAAATGTAATCGTAGGAGTCGCCCATCGCCGCTTCGACGGGAATCCAGTAGCCAGTGCGCATTTTCTCGTCGAACCAGCCATGACCGGAATAAAAAATCACGAGGCTATCGTTTTCGGTCACCTTGTCCACGAGTTCCCGGAAGGCTCGCTGGATGTTGCGGTCGGTGGCTTCCCGGTTGAAAAGCGTGGTGCTATTTTCTTTTTCAAAAAGGTACTTGTCGGTCAAAACGGCAATCAATTCTTGCGCATCAGCCACTGCCCGGTAGAGTCTGGGGCAATGTTCGTACTCGTCAATGGCGATGGCGAGCAGGTAGTTTTTGCCGCCGGGCGACTGGCTCAGTTCTTCTTTTTCCAGGTTGAACCGGGAGATGATTTTTGGATTGCCTTGCTGACTCATGGTTTCTGAGATTGTTTGAATCCAATGGGTGTCCTTGCTTTCTTCTCGGCGTGTAAGGCATCTATTCGAGCTAATAGATAGGTGAATCCCTCATTCAGGCGCTGCTCCAACTGTTTAATTTCCAGACGCAATTCTTCATTCTCACGAATAATCGCCCGGTATCGGGCAAATGCTCGCATGATTTCAATGTTAATATGGATGGCTTTTTCTGAACGCAAAACAGTTGAAAGCATAGCAACTCCTTGTTCAGAGAAAACCAAAGGTGAAACATAGCTGAATTTAAGTCCGGCTAATCGTTCATTAGTTGCCATCAATTCCAGTTTTTCATCTTCTGATAATTCAAACATGAAGTCTTCGGGAAAGCGGGCAATATTTCGCTTGACTTGCTGCTTCAATGCTTTTGTAGAAACACCATAAAAGGATGCTAAATCTGTGTCAAGCATTACTTTTCTTCCTCGAAAATAAAAAATGAAAATTTTGTAGTCAGGCTGGATGAGTGAATTTTCCATAGTCTGATGCTTTTCAGAGGTGGTCACAAATTGTGACCACCTCTGAAAAAAGGGTTTGAAAATGAAGAGTTTCTTTAGCAAGAGGTGGTCACAAACTGTGACCACCTCTTTCAAACAAGATATTTGAAGGCTGAAATGTAAAAAAGAAAAGTAGGCTTTAAACTTCCGCCTTTTTCCCTAATGAAACTCAGGTATCACAAACTGAAACCTGCTCCCCACCCCCACTTCCGACTCCACCCAAATCCTGCCGTGATGCAAGTCCACGATTTTTTTGCAATGCGCCAAGCCGATGCCCGTGCCATCGTATTGCCGGGAAGTATGCAGGCGCTGGAAGATGGTGAAAATGCGCTCCCGGTATTTTTCCTCGATGCCAATGCCGTTGTCCTCGACCGTGAATTGCCAGCCCGCCTCGATTTTTTCCGCTGAAATGGAAATGACCGGCGGCACATTTTGCCGCTGAAATTTCAAGGCATTGCTGATGAGATTTTGAAGAAGCAGCCGCATTTCCACCGGGTAAACTTTGAGCATGGGCAGCTTGCCAATTTGAAGGATTGCTTGCTTGGCGGCGATGGCGGCTTTCATGTCGGCGAGCACGTCGCTGACCAAAATATTCAAATCCAGGTGTTGCGCTTCGCCGTACCTGCCGATGCGGGAATGTTCGAGCAAATCGGTGATGAGGTGGGTCAACCGCTCGGAGGAGTCTTTGACAAAACCCAGGTATTCAGCGATTTGCGGTGAAAGTTCGGCTTCTTCCTCCATCAATTCGAGGTAACTTCGGATGGTGTTGAGCGGCTCCTGGAGGTCGTGGGAGGAGATGTAGGCGAAATTTTCAAGCTCTTTGTTGCTCGATTTCAGCGCTTCTGCGAGTTCTTCCAGCTCCTTTTTTTGGTGCAAAATGTCCGTCTCGTACCGCTTGCGGATGGTATTGTCCACGATGAAAACGATGACAAAATTGCCCGCTTCGGATTGCACCGGGCTTAGGCTGACTTCCACCGGCAACTCCGAGCCGTCTTTTTTCAGTCCGTACAAATCCAAGCCAATGCCCATCTGGCGGGGGTGCGGCGACCTGTGAAAAGAAGCCCGGTGGCTATTGTGCCGCTCTGCGAACCGGCTTGGAATGAGCACTTCCACGGGTTTTCCAGTCAACTCGCCATGTTCGTAGCCAAATAATTTTTCAGCGGAAGGATTCGCCCGGAGGATGAACCCCTGGCTGTCGGTGACGAGGATGGCTTCGGTAGCATAGTCGAACAATGCCCCGAATGGCGCTTGAAAATCTTGCCCGGGAAAGGGTGGATTGTTTTGCATAGATTCCGTTTTGGTTAGAACTACGGTGCGGTAATTCACCGGGTGACTTGAAGTCACCCGGTGAATTAGGATGGACGGCAGTTTGGGATGATTGTTTCGGCAGTCTCAGGAGGCAATTTGTTTTAAAACGAATAACAGAAGCTTTTTTCCCCAAGCCTTGAAATATTTCCTGATGACCTTGCGCCCTACCCGGCTGTTCCTAATTTTAGGCTTCAAAAAACAAATGCCAGATGAAAAAAACACTGCTCGCCTGTCTTTTCAAACTTGCCTTGCCGCTTTTTGCCACGAGCATCGCTTCGGGTCAAACTTACCACATCGCCTGCCAGGTCGCCGCATCCGCCGGTGGCGAGGGCAATGTTCAAGGAAAAAATTATGCTTTCACGCTTGGCGAGGCGGTCATCGCCACCTTCGACCAAGCTGGTTCGCCAAAGATGCTGACGCAAGGTTTTCACCAGCCGGAATGCAGCGATGCGCCCCTTGTTGGCGTCCAGAATTTGGAGCCGGATTTTCAGGTTTCGCTTTTTCCGAACCCTGCTTCGGCGTTTTTGCTGCTTCAATTTTCACCTGCGCCGTCCGATGCCTGCACGGTTCGGGTTTTTGACTTGCTGGGGCAGGCAGTTTTGCCGCCGACGCCTTTAAATGCTTGGGAAACGCAGCAAGTGGAGATTTCGGCTTTGCTGCCGGGCTGGTATTTTTTGCAGGTGGAAATGCACCGGCAGCATGGCGTGGTTTCGCTGCCTTTTGTCAAAATGTAAATAGCTGCCACTTCTTTCCTTTCGCACTACTGAATGCCTTTTTTCTCAAAAAAATCTGAGTGTTGTCAATACCTGGGTGTTTCCTGTCGCTTTTGTCATTCGCCGCAGGCGAGCCTTTGCGTCCCAACCACGTCCGGCTGAGTCGCTTTTGTCATCCTCGCAGAGGAA
>CAZHLB010000587.1:0-4781 GCA_964533005.1 uncultured Saprospiraceae bacterium | reverse complement strand
GGGTTGGAAACCCTGCCGACGTTGAGTAGATGCAGGCTATATCCAGGCAAATTGAAAATTCAATTTTCAATTTGCCTGGATGGGTTTGTGGTCACTGAATTTATTTGGCTAACCGGGCAAAGGGTCAGCCAAATAAATTTAGCGACCACAAAAAGCTAAAAGCTCATGAATCAATTAGTTGAAACATTCAACCACGTCAACTACCGCTGGGACGAAGCAAAAGCAGCAGCCCTCGCAAGCGACGAAGTCGCCCTGCTCGTCTATCGCTCCAACCTCCTCGGCAGCGACCTCCGCCTGACCAACTACGGCGGCGGAAACACCTCCTGCAAAGCCTTCGCACCCGACCCGCTCACCGGCAGGCAAGTCGAAGTGATGTGGGTCAAAGGCAGCGGCGGCGACCTCGGCACGATGAAGCGCAGCGGCTTGGCGGCACTCTACGTCGAGCGTTTGCGCAGCTTGAAAAACGTGTATCGTGGGCTGGAATTCGAGGATGAAATGGTCGAGCTTTTCAACCACTGCATTTTCGACCTCGCCTCGAAAGCCCCTTCGATTGACACGCCGCTGCACGGGCTGCTGCCTTTCCGCCATATTGACCACCTGCACCCCGACGCTTTGATTGCCATCGCCGCCTCGAAAGACAGCCGTGCCATCACGCAGGAAATCTGGGGCAACACGGTGGGCTGGATACCCTGGCAACGACCGGGCTTCGATTTGGGGCTGAAACTGGAGCAATGCGTGGCTGAAAATCCCGGCATTCGAGGCATCGTTTTGGGCGGTCATGGCTTGTTCACCTGGGGCGAAACTTCCTATGAATGCTACATGAACAGCCTCGAAGTCATCGAGCAGGCGGCAGAATTTATCGAGGAAAACCTGGGGAAAAAGCGCCCCGTTTTTGGCGGCGTCCGGCAAGTCCAACTTTCCGAAAGTTTGAAACTTTCGGAAAGTTTGGTTCGCCGCAAGCAGGCGGCAAAAATCGCCCCGGTGCTGCGAGGCTTGTGCAGCAGCGAGCGCCGCATGATTGGGCATTTCACCGACGATGAGCGGGTGCTGGAATTCATCAACAGCAACGACCTCGACCGCCTCGCTCCGCTTGGTACGAGCTGCCCCGACCATTTTTTGCGGACGAAAATTCAGCCGCTCGTGATTGACCCGGCGCTGGTTGAACAGCTTTCCGAAAGTTCAAAACTTTCGGAAAGCTTGACTCCCCTCTTCGAAAAATACCGCAACGAATACGCCGCCTACTACGAAGCCTGCAAACATCCCAACTCGCCCGCCATGCGTGACCCCAACCCGGTGGTGATTTTGTACCCCGGCGTCGGCATGTTCACCTTCGCAAAAGACAAGCAGACAGCGAGGGTCGCCGCCGAGTTTTACATCAACGCCATCAACGTGATGCGGGGGGCGGAAGCCATTTCCGAGTACGTGGCGCTGCCCCGTCAGGAGGCTTTCAACATCGAATATTGGCTGCTCGAAGAAGCCAAATTGCAGCGGATGCCGAAGCCGAAACCCTTGTCCGGCAAGGTCGCACTGGTCACCGGCAGCGGCGGCGGCATTGGCTTGGCGACGGCGAAAAAGCTGGCGTCGGAAGGTGCCTGTGTCGTTCTGAACGACGTGAACGAGGAGCGTTTGGCAGAGGCAAAAGCTGGATTTGTGAAGGCTTTTGGGCGGGACACCGCCGAGGCAGTTTTGCTAAATGTAACTGACAGTCAATCTATTGCGGACGCATTTCAAGCTGCTTGCCTGGCATTCGGCGGCGTGGATATCGTGGTCAACAACGCAGGCATCAGCATTTCAAAACCGCTGGCGGAACACACCATCGCCGACTGGGACAAGCTGTACGATATTTTGGTCAAGGGTCAATTCCTCGTTTCGCAGGCGGCAGTTGAGATTTTGCGCCAGCAAAACCTGGGCGGCGACATTATTAATATAGTGTCGAAAAACGCCGTCGTCGCTGGCGCAAACAACGCAGGCTACGGCAGCGCCAAAGCTGCCCAAGCCCATTTGACCCGCCTTTTGGCTGCCGAATTAGGCGGCGATAAAATCCGGGTGAACATGGTGAATCCCGATGCGGTGATTGCCGGGTCGAACATCTGGTCGGGCGGCTGGGCGGAGGGTCGAGCCAAAGCATACGGTGTGACGGTGGAAGAATTGCCAGCGTACTACGCAAAACGGACGCTGCTCGGCGAGGTGATTTTGCCGGAGGATATTGCGAATGCGGTGTTTGCATTCGTGGGCGGGCTACTCGGCAAGTCGACGGGGAATGCGCTGAATGTGGATGGCGGGGTGGCGATGGGGTTTTTGAGGTAAAAACCTACATTTGTGAAAATTCAACGAGCCATGTTCGAGACCATTCATATTTCGGTGGATAATTTAAACGACCGCTTTATCGAAAACCTGCGAGAGCAATATCCTCATGCCGCACTGGAAATAAAAGTGGACAAAAAAACCAATGGCGACAGCTTAAGCGAGCAGCAATTTTGGTCAATCATTCATTCGCTCGATTGGTCGAAAGGAGATGAAAATAGCGATGCCGTCATCGAACCGGCGGTAAAAAAATTAGTGGCGCATCCGGTGCGCCATATTTATGAGTTTCAAGACATTTTAGCCAAAAAACTTCATGCTTTGGATACGAGGGCACATGCTGAAAATGCAGGAGAAAATGCCTGGAAAGGCGAGAACGATTTTTTTTCGGTGGATGAGTTTTTGTATGCCCGGTGCTGCGTCGTTGCCAATGGAGAAGCATTTTTCAAACAAGTGCTCAAAGACCCAACCGCCATGCCGCAAGACCTGACTTTTGAAGCCTTGCTGCGCATTGCCCGCAAAGCCTACCGGCTGAAAACGGGCAAAGAATTTCGCTACGTTCCAACCTCGAATATGGAAACTTTTGCCAATCGCAAAGGCTGGAAATCATAAACTACACATGCCCACTCACGGCAACTCCTACCAAAATTTCGGCTCATCCCCTCTTTAAGGTGAAACAGGCATTTTCGAGGGTTAGAATTTCCAGGTTTTCAAAACCTGGAAATTCTGTGCTTGGATATCATTTCACCTTAAAGAGGGGATGAGCGAAAATTTCAACTTGCATCACCTGTACGTCATCTATGACAAACAGACTGGTGACATTGACAAATATGGCATCACGGATGACCCTTTGGAGGAGGACGGTCTGTCGGGCAGGACAAAAGAGCAGTTGGATTTATTCAACCGCATTGCAGGATGGGAGCGGTTCTTCGCTGAAATTTTATACAAAGACATTCCCGGGAGAAAAAAAGCGAGGGAAATCGAGCGGGCGCATATTCGAGCATATTTTGACAAACATGGGCACAAACCACCGGGGAATAAATCGGATTAAAACATTCCCGAAATAACTTTCAAACACATAATAACAATTGATGAAAATCCAACCATCGCACATCGCCGACCACAACGCCCGCCTCGAAGCGGCGCACCGGGAAACCTACGATTTCCTGCAACTTCAACTCGACAAAAAAGGCTTGGACGCCAGCGCCATTGCCAACAAAATCAAAGATTTCCAGGTCGCCATTCCAAGCTGGGCGCTCGGCACCGGCGGCACTCGTTTCGGCAGGTTCAGCGGCGGCGGCGAGCCTCGGGATTTGGAGGAAAAAATCAACGACGTCGGCATTCTTCACGCCTTGACCCGCTCGGCAGGGGCGATTTCGCTGCACATTCCGTGGGACATTCCCAAAAACGCCAAAGCCATCAAACAGCTTGCAACCTCGCACGACCTGGTTTTCGATGCCGTCAATTCCAATACTTTTCAAGACCAGCCGGGGCAAAAACACAGCTATAAATTCGGCTCGCTTTGCCACGTAGACGCCGCCGTTCGGGAGCAAGCCATCCGGCACAACGTCGAAGTTATCGAGCATGGCAAGGCACTGGGGTCGAAAAGCATCACCGTTTGGCTGGCGGACGGCTCGTCTTTTCCCGGTCAATTGAATTTCCGCAAGGCATTGGAGCGCACCCTCGACAGCCTCAAAACCATCTATCGCCACCTGCCCGCCGACTGGCGAATGTTTATCGAATACAAACCTTACGAGCCTAATTTTTACAGCATGGTCATCCCCGATTGGGGCACTTCGCACCTGCTGGCAAACGAATGCGGCGACCGTGCTTTTTGCCTCGTTGACCTCGGTCATCACCTGCCCAATACGAACATCGAGCAAATCGTAGCGACCATGCTCTGGCGGGGAAAACTGGGCGGTTTTCATTTCAACGACAGCAAATTCGGCGACGACGACCTGACGGTGGGCAGTATCAAACCATATCAGTTGTTCCTGATTTTCAATGAATTGGCTTACGGAATGGCGCATAATTATTCCCGAAATCCCACCCTGGCTTGGATGATTGACGCCAGCCACAACCTGAAAGACCCGCTCGAAGATTTGATGCAAAGCCTCGAAGCTATTCGCATTGCTTATGCTCAGGCATTGGTCGTGGACAGGCAGTCGCTCGAAGCAGCGCAGGCGGAAAACGACGTTACCCGTGCGCAGGAAATTTTGCAGGAGGCTTTTCGGACGGATGTGAGACCGTTGCTGCGGGAGGCAAGGCTGCGAAGCGGGGCGGCGTTGGAGCCGCGCTTGACTATCTCGCCCACGGCGACACCGCCCTTTTCGCGGCCCGACCGAAGCGCTTCGCGCGGGCCTAAATCGGCGCGACCGGCTCGACTTCAAGGCCCGGAGTTTCCCGCTCCGGGCCTTTATCTTTTGGCTTTTTGAGGCTCCTCTGACAGGATAGTATGCAATACTCGTCGGGGAAGCCTT
>CAZHLB010000586.1:0-4790 GCA_964533005.1 uncultured Saprospiraceae bacterium | reverse complement strand
TGCATCTCCTCGCCGTAGAGTTTGTAATCAATCTCGTGATTTTGCATTTGGTGAAGTTGTGAATTGGTGGTGATTGGTTATTCAGGATTGGTGACTTGTGGAGGCAAAAATCACGAAAATTCAACATCGGATAGCGGTTGTTTTTAAAAAGAAATACGCCTGCACCGCCAGCATCCTTCGCCAAACCAACTTGTCTGTTTACCTTTTGCCGGGCGATTTCTTATTCACTTTTCACCATTTAAAAATGCTGTTTTTATGAAAAAAGCACTGTCCAGTTTGCTGGCATTCATTTGCCTGCTCTCCCTCACCTCGGCGCAAGGGCTGCAAACGCCCCGCACTTCCAAAAAAGCCTCCGTCTGCGAATCCATTGGCATGAGCAAAATCTGCGTGGACTACTCCCGCCCCGGCGTCAAAGGCAGGGACGGCAAGGTTTACGGCAATGGGAATCTCGTGCCCTACGATGGCGGCAAGCCAATGCCCTGGCGGGCTGGCGCTGACGAAAACACGGTGATATACTTTGCCAACGACGTGAAATTGAACGGCAACCCGCTCCCGGCGGGCAAGTACGGCTTCCACATCATCCCCGAAGAAACGCAGTGGACGCTCATTTTTTCAAAGGATTACAACTCGTGGGGCAGCTATTTTTACAACCCTGCGAACGACGCTTTGCGCTTTGTCGTGAAGCCCGAAACCGTTGATTTTACCGAGTGGCTGACCTACGAATTTGTCAACCAAACCGACAAATCCGCCGACCTGCGTATGCGTTGGGAGCGCAAGGGAATTACCTTCCTGGTGGAAACGGACGTCTACGCCAACACGGTGGCGAGCATCGAAAAGCAACTGCAAGGCTCGCTCGGCTTCGACACAGATGCTCACACACAAGCCGCTCAATACGTCGTGCAAAACGGCAACGGGAAAGATTTAGACAAAGCCCTCGCCTGGGCTGACCGTGCCATTACCGCCCAATTTGCCGGGCAATCGAACTTCCAAACCCTCAGCACGAAAGCCCAGGTGCTCGACAAAATGGGCAAGGCAGACGAAGCCAAAGCCTTGATGGACAAGGCATTGCCGCTCGGCTCTATCACCGACGTGCATTTTTACGGCAGGTCGCTCATCGCCTCCGGCAAAAACGAGGAGGCACTGAAAATCTTCAAGTGGAACCGGGAAAAACATCCCGAAGACAAGTTCACCACGTTTGTCGGCTTGGCAAGGGGGCACATGGCGGTTGGCAAGCACAAGGAGGCGGCGCAGTATTTCCGGCAGGCAGCGCCGAATGCGCCGGAAGGGCAAGCTAACACCTATGAAATGCTGGCGAAAGAGTGTGATGACAAAGCGAAGAACGGCGGCTAAACGTGTCGCCAAACTCCAGTTTGGCGAAGATAGCCACCGCCAAACTGGAGTTTGGCGGCACGGTCACTAACGTCGGCGAGGTTTGGAACCTTGCCGACGTTTTTTTTCCGACCTTATTTTTGTGACTCAATTTTTTTTCGGGAAAGGAATGGTTCTTGCTTACTTCCAGCCATTTTTACGCCGGACTTTGTGTCTGGAAAAAGTCCCACAAATTCAAAAGAAAACTTCACACACCATTTTGAACATCTAAGAGAGAGCAATGAAAAACCTACTCGAAGTTTCCCGAATCGTCACCAAGAAAAAGGTGCGGAAAATTGAAATTTTGGATGAGTCCACGTTGGAAAATGCCAACAGCAAGTTCAGCGAATTTTACGCTGCGCTGATGGCGGGCAAGTTCAAAAACGACCGGGACGCTGCATCCTTGCTGTACAGTTGCAGCCCCACGGACGACAAGTACCGCCAACTCAAATCCCGTTTCCGCAAGCGCCTGCTCAACACGCTTTTTTTCCTCGACCTCAGCCAGCCCAGCGCCGGCAGCTACGACCGGGCTTATTTTTCCTGCAATAAAGACTGGACGCTGGTCAAAATTCTCATCGCCAACGAAGCCCATCTGACGGCGGAAGACCTGGCAAAACAAATCCTGCACACGGCGCTGAAATTCAAGTTTGCCGACGTGATTGTGAACTGCGCCCGCATCCTGCGCAAGTACGCCGCCGAGGCGGAAAACGAGAAGGATTTTGAGGAGTGCGACAAGCACATCAAGCATTATTCCGACATCCTGGATGCCGAAATCCGCTCGGAAGAATTGTACCAGCGGGTGCTGATGAAGTACCGGGTGCCGAGGGAGGAGATACCTGGCTTGGAGGAGAAAATAGACGTGTTTTGCAACGCCCTCGTTGGATTGTCGGAGACCTACGACTCGCCGGTCATCAATTACAATATGCTGATGGTGTGGGCTTTGAGGTACGAAATCTTGCAAGATTTTGAAGCCATGCTCCAGGTTTGCGACCGTGCGGAAAAGTACATCGAGCAGCATCCGCAATATTACCAGGACGACAAACTGGCGGCTTTCCGGCTGAAAAAAATGACCGCTTACCTGCATTTGCAAGACTTCAAAAACGGTAAAATCAATGCGGAAAAGAGCCTGCAAACCTTCGAGGAGAGCAGCGACACCTGGTTCAAATTCCTCGAATTCTACCTGCTACTGGCGATGCACACGGGCAATTACATCAACGGCTACGCCATCCTGAACCGGGCAAAACAGGACGCCAACTTCCGCAAACTCGACTTGGAAACAAGGGAGAAGTGGAAGATTTATGAGGTCTATCTGAGCTATTTTATCGAAACGGAAACAGAGGAGGAATCAGCCATCAAAGAGCAAATGCGCAAGAATTTCCGCATCAGCCGCTTCCTGAACGACCAGATAATTTACCCTCGGGAGCAGCGGATTTTCACGGTTCACCTGGTGATTGCGCAGGTGCTGTTTTTGCTCGACAAAAAAAATTACGTGCAAGCGACCGAGCGCATCGAACGCCTGAAAAGCTACACGAACAAGCAGTTAAAAAAGGAGGAGCATTTCCGCATGATTCAGTTCAACCGCTTGTTGCAGCAATTGGCGAAAGGCGAGTTTTCAGTGGCAAACCTGGCTGGCGAGGAGCGTTTTTACGAGAAACTAGTGGATACGCCTTTTTTCTACCGGGGACTGATTCAGGAATTGGAAATCGTGCCGTTTGAAAAGTTGTGGAACCACGTGCTGTCGAAAGTGAAATAAATGGTTGAATGGCTAAATGGTTGAATGGCTGGGTTTGCCAGCCATTCAACCATTTAGCCATTCAACCATTCAACCATTTTTTACTTTCACGCCATGAAAAAACGAACGAAAATTCTCCTCGCCATCCTCGCCGCCCTGGTGTTGATTCAGTTTATCCGCCCGGCGAAAAATCTTTCCAACGACCAGACCTACCACGTTTCCACCAAGTACGCCGTGTCAGATTCGCTGCAAACTATCCTGAAAGTGGCTTGCAATGATTGTCATAGCAACCTCACGGTTTACCCTTGGTATGCGGAGGTGCAGCCATCGGCTTGGTGGCTTGCCTCGCACGTCAAAGGCGGCAAGCGCCATCTGAATTTATCGGAATTCACCAACCGCCCGATTGCGGTGCAGAACCATAAATTCGAGGAAATCATCGAGTTGGTGGGGGAGAAAAAATCCATGCCGCTGAAATCTTACACTTGGTTCGGTTTGCACCACGAAGCGAAGCTGACAGACAGGCAACGGCAAATTATCACCGACTGGACGCAAGGCAACATGGACTTTTTGAAAGCCAATTACCCGGCGGATAGTCTTGTTTTGAAAAGACCCGGGCGTTGAAATGGAAGTTTAGTTTAGGGAGGTTTAGAAGGGTTTAGAAGGTTTAATTAAACCTCCTAAACCCTTCTAAACCTCCCTAAACTTTCATAAACCACTTGAAAAATGAATCAACAAATCATCAACCTCTACGACGAATACACGCACAAACCCTTGTCCCGCAAGGAGTTTTTGAAGCGTTTGACCAAACTCACCGGCAGCCTGGCGGCTTCGCTGGCAATCTTGCCGCTGCTGGAAACCGGCTGCACACCTGCGGCAAAAACGCAGGGCGATGACCTTTTCTCCGAGTACATTACCTACCCTGGTGGGAACGGCGAAATGAAAGCCTACGTGGCCCGACCGAAAAAGGAAAAGCGGTATGCTGCCGTCGTAGTCATCCACGAAAACAGGGGCTTAAATGCTCACATTGAGGATGTTGCGAGGCGGGCAGCGAAGGCGGGCTACTTGGCAATTGCGCCAAATGCCTTGTCGCCGCTCGGCGGCACGCCGCCAAACGAGGACGACGCCCGGCAACTTTTCACGCAATTGAAACCGGAAGAAAGCTTGCAAAACTTCATCCGGGTATTCGATTACCTGGTTGGACGGAAGGATTGCAACGGCAATTTTGGCTGCGTCGGCTTTTGCTGGGGCGGCGCCATGTCGAACAATTTGGCGGTGAATGTGCCCTCGCTTCGAGCTGCCGTAGCATTTTACGGCAGGCAACCGGAGGCGGCGGACGTGCCAAAAATCAAAGCCGCCGTGCAGTTGCACTATGCTGAAAATGACGAGCGAGTCAATGCGGGAATGGCTGCTTACGAAGCAGCATTGAAAGCTGCCGGGGTCAAGTACGAGCAACATTTTTACCCTGGCGTCCAGCATGCTTTTCACAACGACACCTCGGCGGCGAGGTACAACGAGGCGGCTGCGAAATTGGCTTGGGAGCGGACGCTGGCGTTTTTTGAGAAGCATTTGTGAAATGAAAACCTCTCCTATTTTCGCCGCCATTTCAAAACTCATCAAATCAATTTGGCTCATGTTGGCTTTGGGAGAAAAGTGTCGCCAAACTCCAGTTTGGCGAAGGGAGCCACCGCCA
>CAZHLB010000585.1:0-4796 GCA_964533005.1 uncultured Saprospiraceae bacterium | reverse complement strand
CTCGAAGTGGCTGGCGGAAGCCGAACAGGATGGCTTGGAACTGCAACAAGCCGTGAAAGCCGCCACCCTCGCCGACCTGCGAAAAGTACCGGCGGAAGAATTGCTCAAACAGCCGCCCGTCTACTCCGCCGTAATTGACGGTTACGTGTTGCCAACCGACGTGCCGACCATTTTTGCCGAAGGCAAACAAAACGACGTGGCATTGCTGGCTGGCTGGAACAGCGGCGACGGCTTCCTTTTTGGCGAGCCGCTGACGGCGGCAAAATTCAATGCCGAAATCAAAGACCGCTACGGCAAATGGTCGGAGCGTTTTCAGAAAGCCTACCCCGCCAGTTCGGACGACCAAGCCCGGCTCTCGCAAATCCAGCGAAATCGAGACAATATTTTCGCCTGGCAAGCCCACGCCTGGGCAGTTGCGCAAGCCAAAACCGGCAAACAACCTGCCTGGCTTTACCAATTCGACCGCACCCCGCCGGGCAGACCCGACCTGCGGGAACACGGCGCTTTTCACTCGGCAGAAATCGCCTACGCCTTGAATACTTTGAATACCTGGGACAGACCCTGGGAAGAAGTTGACCGGCAGATTTCGGAAAAAATGTCCACCGCCTGGGCAAATTTTGCCGCTACCGGCGACCCGAATTTCAGCATCATCGCTGGCGCAAAGCAGCCTGCAAAAGCTTCCCGCACCTCCACGCCGCGAGCGCCTGCACCGCTCACGGTCGAGTGGTCAAAGTACGACCCAAGCCGCAACAACGTGATGAATTTCAGCCGGAAAGGCGGCATGAAAGACGGCGAGTTCAGTGAGCTTTTTGCCTTGCTGGATGAGTACAATGCCGTCGGCGCACCGGACTATTCTTTGTACAAAAAAGCGACCCTGACCAGCGGCGAAAACTCGTTGGGGTACCGCATTCTTTACCCTGAAAACTACGACCGCAGCAAAAAATACCCCGTCGTCCTCGTCCTGCACGGCGGCGGCGAACGGGGCGAAGACAACGAAAAGCAACTGGTGCATGGCGCCTGGCTTTTTCTGAAAAAAGAGAACCGGGTGAAGTTTCCAGCCATCGTCGTTTTCCCGCAGTGCCCCACCAATTCCAACTGGAACTCAGCCAGTTACGACCGCACGAAGACGCCGCTGGAATTGAAATTCGACTATTCGAAACAGCCGACCGTTGCCCTGGAAATGGTCTTTCAATTGCTCGAAAAGCTACGAAACGAAGAGGCGGTGGACGAAAAACGCACCTACGTTACCGGCTTGAGCATGGGCGGCATGGGCACGTTTGAAGCCGTCTGGCGGCACCCGGAAATGTTCGCCGCAGCCGCCCCGATTTGCGGCGGCGGTGACTGGAAATCTTATTTCAAAGCGGCAGCCAGCGTGCCGTTCTGGATTTTTCACGGCGATGCGGATGCCGTCGTGGAAGTGCGTTTTTCGAGAGAAATGTACAAGCGGCTGAAGGACTTGGAGGGCGATGTGAAGTACTCGGAATATTCAGGCGTGAATCACAATAGTTGGGATAGCGCTTTTGCGGAGAAGGAGTTTTTGGGGTGGATGTTTTCGAGAAGTAAAAAGTGAAAAGTAAAAAGGCAAAAGTGAGGCGTAAACGTCGGCAGGGTTTTGAACCCTGCCGACGTTGAGTGAAGGCTGATTTGGCAAACTCAAAATATTTTCGGAGGTTTAACCATTAAAATTTGCGAGCCATGAAAATCAATCTTCTAAAAATTCAACAAGCAGAAAAATCAACAGACATGGGAAGAATTTACGCAAAAATCGAGCTTATCCGAACCTATGATTTGGCTTACGTTAATGATGGCAGTCTCTCAAAGGACAAAGTTCGGCGCATGGATATTGATATTCTGGTGGACACCGGCGCCGATATGCTTGCCATAAACGAGCACATCAAAAATCAACTTGATCTGCCAGTGATATTGATAAAAGAATGCCGCCTGGCAGATGGAAGCGTCCTCCCGCTCGAAATTGTGGGGCCGGTTGACATTCAATTTGGAAACAGGGGCACAACAACCCGTGCGATTGTGCTTCCAGGCAATGCCGAACCATTGCTCGGCGCAATCCCGCTCGAAGATTTGGACGTGGTGCTTCTTCCAAAAGAACAAAGGATGATTCCTAATCCTGATAGCCCTTATATGGCAACTACTTATTTGAAATGAGCAGGATTTCTGCGGCAATACGCACTAATTCACCACCAACTTCCGCACGTGCCGCTTTCCTTCCCGGTTGATTTCCAAAAAATAAATCCCCGCCGCCAGCCGCCGCAAATCCACCATAAAATCTCCCTCCCGAAACTGCGCATCCACCGCCAATCGCCGCCCGGCGAGGTCGAAAAGTTGGTAGCCATTCAACTCCTCCATTTTCATCCGGACGTAAAAAACGCCATCGGAAGGATTCGGAAAAACCACGATGTCCGTTGGTTCTGGCGCTTGTGCCTCCACTTCGTATCCATGAAAAAACAGCGTGAGCCATTCGCCGCCGATGAAGATTTCCGTGCCGTCATCCAGCACCGCCCGGACGTTTTTGAAGCGGAACAGGGTGCGGGTCGAAGGCAGCGGGGCGGAGGGCTGACCGAATCTCAAAAACACCAAAAACTCCCCGGCGAAATTGCCGCCTTGCGCCAGGCGCATGACTGCAAAATCCACGTCCCAGGTTTGGGTAAATGGGAAATCCCGGCTGGGATGCTGGCTGGTGAAATAATAACTGTTCTGAAGCTGGTTCGCCGTCGTAATCACTTGGGGCTGGGGAAAACGGGGGTCGTATTCGATGGTGAAGGCGAGGGCGGACAAATTGGGGATGGGCTTCATTTTTACCTTGATGAAATAGACGCCGTCCTCCTGTGCTACGATGTTGTCTGCGATTTTCGCCTGCGGCTCGAAATACAATTCCGTGCCCACCGGGTAGGCGTCGAAATTGACGTATTGCTCGCTGGTCAGACCGTAATTTATCTTCGTCACCTCGAAGTCCCGGGGTTGGACGATGCCGTCGCCATCGCAGTCCAGGTGCTTGAAATTCAAGCCGTTGGCGAGATCTAGAGACCAATCTTCCGACGGGTGAGGCGACCAATTCAAAGGCGAATTGCGAGTGTTCCCGGCAGCATTTTTTCCTGCGGCAATGGCGACCAGGTCGAGGTGGTTGGCGATGCCGTCCCGGTTTGCGTCGCCGGGCCACACGCAACTCGTATCGCAGAGCGGTTCGAGCACGAGATGGGCAAAACGCTCGTCGTACAACTGTTGAATTTGCGGGATTTCATCGTAAAGCAAGCCTACTTGTTGCACGTGGTTCAAAGCACTGTCCTGATGGGTGGAATAAGCCAACGCGACCGTTTTCACCTCGCCTTTTTGAAAATTGCCGAACTCGATAATGCCCAGTCCCCGCTCATCGTAGTGCGGCAGGTTTTGAGCATATTGCGACCAGACCGCCGGGTCGTTTGGGTCGCCGGGGAAGGCGAATTTGACCGGTTCCAAAGTCGAGGAAGGATTGTAGCCGTTGCCGTCCGGGGTCAGCGGCTCGCCGCTTCGCCACCGGGAATTCAGGTAATGCCATGTCTCCTCGTCCGTGGCTGGGTCTGTCATGTTTGGGTCGGGAGGCACTGCGCCCCAAAGCTGATTTTGCATGGAAATATAGCCGCTCATCGGCTGGTCGAGCAGGGTGACTGCCTGAACAGGCGGGAAACTGTCGAAGCCCGGGTAGTTATTGCAATCCTCGTCGAGGGGGGTGGCGTTGTAGCCAAAATAAGCATTCAATGCAGGAATGCACCCGGCATAATCATTCAAATAGCAGCCGACGTCAATGTCCGTCCAAATGCCGCAGCGAAAATCCTGCAAGTCTTTCCCGGAGCGGTTGATGATTTTGTAAGACGAGAAAAGGGTGCGGTTGAGCAGCGGGTCGCCTTCGGCAAAAAAAGCCCAGGCGGTTAGCTGAACCTCTACGCCGAGCGGAAATTCCTCCTCGTCAGGCGCTCGTGTGAAGGCATCGTTGAAAACCAGCCAAAGAATTTGTTCGGGAATGATGCCTGGCGCAACCGCCTCCGGCAGCGGGTAGTCGCCGTCGAAAGCATTGTAAATCCCATCGCCGGAGCGGTCGTAAAATGGCGCTTCGCCCTGCGGCGTATTCGGAAAGTCGAAGCCGTTGACCTCGTGGAAATAAGGATTCCCGTGCCCGGGCCAACCCACGATGGACAGGATTGGCTCATCCAGAAAGGCGTTTTTCTTGAAATCGGCCATGTGGCGCAGGATGTCATGCCGATTGACGCTCCAGATGAGGTTAAATTTATGGAAGTCATCTTCGCCGTAAGGCTTGCTCGTGGCGGGATTCACGGGACCTGGCAGAAAGACTTGATGAGCAGGGTCGTTCCGAGGAATGTAAGTTTGATAAGACTGAAAAGATACTTTTAGCTGGCTTCCATCCATTGCACCGAGCCAAAGCCCTCCGGCAAATATGGTATTGGACGAGGAAAGGTCTTGGAAAGGCACTTGAAATGTCTGCTCTTCGGTTCGCGTGAAAAACAAAGCGCCATTGCTCAGAAAACCGGTTCGGATGGAATTGGCATGGAAGACTTCTTTTTCGAGCAATTGGCAGCGCACCGGCATGGCTTGCAACAAGCCGAGCGCCAGGAGAGGGAAGTAAAATTGCTTCATGACGGCGAGGTTTTGATTTGTGAAGAATAGGAGTGAATGGCTTTGGGTAAGTGGTGCGACTGAGTTATTCGACACTTTCGATTTGGTTCGGGACTTCGAGCGGCGGGGTTTTGAACCCCGCATTTCGGCTTCAGAAATGCGGGGTTCAAAAC